>DAIDAB010000137.1 GCA_027310845.1 bacterium
CTACGAACGCTAGTAAATCGCCCTATTTTGATGAGCCGATAAGGAATTCGACGATAAGAGATCTACTATCAGTTTTCAAAAGCTTCTATGTGCGGGTCTGTGTTTGGGGAGGCAATCCATGCAATAAACGGGCCTCCCTTGCGTAGGTTCAAATGGAACTTGAGTCTTTTTACCGCAGTCTGCGCATATAGCATCATGCATTACCCTAGGAGCTCTGTTAAAACTGCTGCTATTGTCTCTATTATCTCGTCCTCTTCCTCTGTTGTTTGCGCTGTAGCCCATTTTCCCGATCCCTTTGATATAGAACTAGGCAGGGAGAAATAGACTACTTAACGATTACAGTCCGAATATGCTTTGTCAAAAGGTTCAAGTCCCTTGGCTCGTCATGAATGGGCGTAGCGCAATTTAATGATTGATATCATGCATCATTGCGGAGAATCTCTTCCATTCGGAGAGCACGCCTACGCTTAGTGGGTTCCAGACTGATCTTGGCCCTAGGATCTATTCTTTGTCGCTGTTTTATCTAATTGCTTGCGTTACCGAGAATAGACCAACCATAGATCTCCAGCTGCTCAATTTTTGTAGGTACGAGCATCATGTAATCTCTCATATGTCTGGATACTTGCGACTATCTTTCCGTTTGCCTTGTCTCTTATCTTGATTTGCCGAGAATGAACTGAATAAATAACATAGCTAAGACATTCGAAGGATTCTAAATCAACATCTGATTCTGTTAAACCGAAAGAACCTTCAGATATAAACTCAATCATTGCCCTCACACTTTTTTCGGAACTCCTCTTTTGGAAAGAAGCTTGCAATGCTGGGGCTGTTGTACAACTTAGCCCTTCGTCTAATATCTTCATCTGTCATTGATACAATTCTTCTGTCCTGATTACCTGAGGATGGAGATAGAGTGCGGGGGGTGGGACTGTCAACGGGAATACATGGCCTGCTGTTTACGTAACAGCCCACCTTCGCATACCCCGTATTTGAACCCACGAACCCCTAAGGGACGAGGTCTCTTATTCTCATGAAACCTGAGCATCGCTTCCCAATCTGATTTGGGACTCGCGCCTTTGACCAGGCTGGGCGACCCCCGCAGCATCCAAACGCTATGATTTTGGAATTGCTATAATTGCTTTCTCTGTGCTCTGATCCTGCAGCATCTCAAGAATACGCCGTGAGGTCTGGAATTCTTGCTAGCTCGAATGCCATCTTTCTATTATTGCATGATTCACATCGTCCACACTGTGTCTCGCCGCCAAGATAGCACGACCATGTACGGTAAACCGATTTGCCAAGAATGGAATAGGATATTTTCAGCATTTGATCTTTTGTCAGTCCTTCGATAGCTGGACTCCAAAGCGTTATCGATGGATGGGCTTTGGAATCAATTGCGTCAATGTCTCCAAGGTTTAGGGCTGCCGATAACAGCTTAGCAAACTCTGGCCTGCAGTCTGGGTATGGTTGGTCGGATAAGTGAGCGCCATATGCAAGAATCTCCGCCCCTATGCTGAACGCATGTGCAGCAGCTATTGTGAGGAATACGCCGTTCCTCAGGGGCACGATTATGTTGCTTTGAAAGTGAGAGGGCATCTGCTTCGTTACGTCAGTCAGGACATTGGTCTTGCCATAGAGCTCTTTCATGAACGAAATGTCAATTACTCTGTGGTCAGCTGCCCCTATGTCCTTGCCAAGTTCTATGGCGCGGCTGATTTCTTGCGTCGCCCTCTGGCCGTAATTGAAAGTCAGAAGGTGAAGCGAGTATCCTTGTTTCTTCCAGTATGATGCAACGCCAGAGCTATCGAGCCCTCCGCTTACAATGACTACTGCTGATTTATTTGAAGACACTTTCAACCCTCCTTCGAAGGCCTGTCCTAACAAGCCCCATGTAGAAAAGATATGCGAGGCCCATCGTCACTACACATATCCCCGGAAGCACTGCGTAAAACGTAGACATGTATTCGAGATGGTAGACATAACTAATCTCAAAGCTAACCCAGAATGTAAGTATGATTGAATAAATGGTAAGGCCTGCAAGTACACTTCTTCCTCGTAATAGATGAATTGCCGAAAGTCCCATCAAACTGAAGATCGATGATACAAGGTCGATTGGGCCAAGCGGGCTTCCAATGTTGCCAAGAAATACTCCAAGGGCAATTCCGAAGACACCCGGCCATCCAAGCATCGGAGCAGCTCCTATCAAGATGTTCGAGAGGCGAAGATTCAACACGCCATACGAAACGGCGCCGAGCGCGAAGGTTGAGATTGCGTAGATGCCTGCTAGTACTCCTGTAAGGGTTATGCTGACGGTCCTGATCTTTCTTACGGAAAGTTGTTCTTTCTCGGACTGATTCTCTTCATTTCTTTGTGTTTTTTCTTCCAATTTTTCCAACAACTCCGGGGTTTGTATAGCGCATCGGGGGTTGGTGCTCGACCACGCGCTTCCTTGTTTAGTCCAGTGCCTTATGGCACTTTTCTCTGCTCTTAAATCATATGGCCCCGATATCGAAGAAAGCGTAAAAAGAGACACCAAAGTGCTTTGTGCCCCTGAAGCGATTTGAAACAACGATTGATGGTGTACGCACTCAATTTGGGGATAAGCTTCGGGATACTGGTGCTGTTCGTGAACAACCTTGAAGCTCTCGCCATAGTTTTTGTCCTTGTGACAGCATCTGTTGTCGTTGCGAGTACAACGGATCTCAAGGAACTTGAAAAAGACAAGGGGCTCTTAGGATTCGTAATACTCTGTACGCTCTTTGTAATTGGAGCGTCATATTACGCCTCATTCATATTCGGAGCCATCTTCATAGTGCTGGTCGCTCTCAACATTGCCACACTCGTAGGCTACATCATCATGAAGCGCATGCCTCAGTACGCTGACGAAGCTAACGCCTTTTAGGAACTGCACGTTCAGATTACTCAATTCCTGAGCATCCGTCCCCTTGGAGCAAAATCGGATATTTCAGCTGTGTCGTCAGACACCTTGAGAAGCTGACCATTTTGAACTTCTTGCCAATTTGATCTGAAAAATCTCTCTTGGCAGATTACGATTGCGTCAGATGTCTCAGTGAAGTACATAGTATAGTACTCCTTATGCCCTGAGCAATCTCTGTAAGCAAAAAGGTCCAGTCCATTTGAAAGAAGAAAAGTGAGGCTTGAATACTGATACGCCTCTTGAACAGCGCCAATTCTCTTTTTCAATGCCAAGAACAGGTCTCCACCTGAAAGCTCCTTTTCATGCATCAACGACTCGAAGAACCATTGGCTGTCGGTTTTGCCCTTCAAGTTCATCTTCCTAATTGTCCCGTTGTGAGCGAATGCCCATTGGTCAATCACGAAGGGATGCGTGTTCTCGATTGTCTTTGAACCCACTGACGCTTTACGCAGATGCACGAGCAAAGGCGACGATATTCTGGATTGCGCTATTCGATGGCAAGCCTCTTCGTAGTTCGGGTCTGTCCATGCATCGGCCGGTTCTCTCCCCAAATACGTTGGAACCTCTCCATTCCATGTCACCATCCCCCATCCGTCGCCATGCCCGGGCTTGACTCCAGGCTTTACCATGCCACAAGATGCAAGCTCCCTGAATCCCCTTAAGAGGTCTGCATTAACATAGGATCCCTTCTTGGGTGCAATTGCTAGCATCCTGCACATAATCTTCGTCTCTATTCTAAGCTATTATTCGGCATTATAAATCTGAATTCATCAAACCGGTTGGAGACTATCACTACCTGAATTGGAATTGTCGCTATCGCACTTAAATTATATATCCGCCAAGCTGCTCTCTATCAGAGTACAATAGAATGGATTGCAAAAAAAGAGCACTTCGGCTCTCTGAGAAGGTCGCACCCAAAGATCAAATTGACTGCGTTGCAATTACTTCGCAACCCAACCTAAGATACTTTTTCAATTACATCGGCGAGTCTTTCGAAAGATTCTCCTGCGGACTCTTGACAAAAGATGGCTCAAGGAGCGCCTTGGTTGTGCCAATGCTAGATAAGGCAAAGGCTGAGAATAGCGAAGCTGACGAAGTGTTTTCTTGGACTGATTCCGAAGGATATGCAGGTGCTCTAAATGCTGCGCTGAAAGAGCTACAAATCAGGGGTCATGTCATTGGATGCGAACTGAGCATTACTCTGGGTCAAATGGACAGCTTCAAATCAAGTCGTGGCACCTCCAATTTTGTAGCAATTACAGAGGAGATCTCGAGCCTTCGCCTGATAAAAGAGGAAGAAGAAATCGAGTCAGCGAAAAAAACGGCTCGCATCCTTGCAGGCGCATACAGGCGTGTTCCCGAATTCATCCATGCCGGCAAGAAGGAAGCCGAAGTTGGCAGTGAAATCAAAGAATACCTCGCTAATCATGGAGCGGATAATATCGATTTCTGCGCGGTTCAATCTGGTAAAAATTCCGCGATTCCACATGCAGAGGTGAGCCAAAAGAGAATAGAAAGGGGCGATATAATCGTGATTGATATTTCGTGCACCAACAGCTCGGGATACTTTGCAGACTTCACTCGGTCTTTTGTTCTTGGCGATGCAAATCAAAAGCAGACAAGTGTCTACTCGATCGTCCAAGAGGCGCAGTCACAAGCATGCAGCGGGGCCGTTGTGGGATCTATGGCCCAAGACATCGATAGGACAGCCAGATCTATCATCGGAAAGGCAGGTTTCGCTGACTATTTTGTTCATAGAGTAGGTCACGGGCTTGGGCTCGAAGTACATGAACCTCCCTGGATGAACGAGGGAAACGAGCAGGAATTAGAGCGTGGAATGATATTCACAGTCGAGCCGGGAATCTACCTTATGTGTAAGTTCGGTGTGCGGATAGAGGATGACCTGATCATGGGAAAGAGGAGGGCTGAGAGTATCACTGCGCTATCGCACGACTTGATTGAAATCTGAACTGCCCTAACATAAGAGTATCTCTATACGCTTACTGTCCTTTCCTTTGTTCTCTGACTTTGAGATCTTGATCCTTCCAATCTCCCTTGTGCGAGCGACATGGGTTCCGCCATCAAGCTGAGCGTCGAAACCGACAATATCAACTATGCGAAGCCTGTCCACGCCTTTTGGAAGAAGGTCTGCGCTAAGTCTATAGAGTTCAGATCTCTTCAAAGCCTCCTCAGCACTCAGCCACTCTACTCTTACTTCCCTATTTTCGGACACTACTCTATTCATCTCTGATTCGATCAAGGCCTGCTTTTCTTTGCTCAGGTCGGAGAGAGAAAGGTCCAAGCGTGCCCTCTCAGCATATATCTGACCTCCAGTGATTTTAGCTTCGAACTTGTGAAAGACTACACCTGAGAGTATGTGAAGGGCCGTATGGTGGCGCATATGCTTGTATCTCAGATCCCAGTCCAACACAACATGCACATTAGAATTCAACGCGGATGATCTCTGGAATTCATTGAGCTCGCTCGAAAGCTGGTGGATGACTTTCTCCGGAGTTTTCGTCGATTCTACAATTTCGAATCTGTTGCCATCTAATGTCACTGTCGCATGATCGGATGGCTGCCCGCCCCCTCTTGGATAAACTGCGGTTTTATCGAATACAATGGACCTTAGATCAGGCACTTCGACCACCGTAGCATCAAATGCCTTCAGATAGTGGTCATTGAGATAGAGCAGCTCTGTCATCGGATGAAACAAGATAACCTGAGCAGGGGATTCTTTATTCTTTCGCCGAGATCAGAATATTGCCTTCAAATGCAAGTAATGCTGATATACGCATGCTCGCTTTTCGGCTAAGTGGGAAGAGTCGTCAGCCTGATGAGTCTGGGATTGGGCGTTGAACCTAATACATACAAGATTATTTCCTATAACCAACTTACTCCCGACGAGGTTACGAAGACCAACTATCCACTCCAGAAG
>DAIDAB010000138.1 GCA_027310845.1 bacterium
CTTGTAAGCTGCATCTTGATTGCATTCTCAATGGCGCGTGCCGTTTTGAAAAATGACTCGTTGTTTCTTCCCTTCTCGCTTGAGTAAAGCCAGTCAAGCAGCATTGCGGTTGAGAGAATCTCAGCCACGGGGTTTGCTATCCCTTTTCCTGCAATGTCAGGGGCACTGCCATGCACCGACTGCGCCATCGCGTATTTGTCGCCGGCGTTGAGTGAAGGCGCGAGTCCGAGGCCTCCTACAAGTCCCGCTGCCTCGTCTGAAAGTATGTCACCGAACATGTTCATTGCGAGTATCACGTCAAAATTCTCTGGCGAAAGGATGAGGTCAAGTGCAGTAGAATCTACGAGTTTTTCCTCAAGCCTCACATCTGGAAAACTTTCCTTGACCTTTCTAACCTCGCCCAAGAAGAGTCCATCTCCCTCGATCAAGACATTGGCTTTGTGAATAGCTGTCACGAGTCTTGTTTTCTTTCTAGCTCGAGCGAGGTTGAACGCGGTTTCTGAGATCCTCCTGCATGCGTTCCTTGTGACAACCCGCAGGGAAACGACTGTGTCCTGATTGGGCCAGAATTCTCCATATCCCTTGAAGAGATTCCTATCAGGGTAAAAGTCCTCCGTGTTCTCTCGTACTATAACCAAGTCGATGTTGCTCGGGAATCTTGAGTCACTTCCTTGCACAAGCGATTTCACAGGCCTTATGTTTGCATAAAGGTCGAAGGCCTTTCTGATCTTGCCCGATGCCATTGGATAGTCCTTGTCGTCTCTGGGGTACGATCCCGATTGCAGTGGGCCCAGTATCCAGCCATCCGACTCTCTCATTGACTGCATGGTCTCAGGGGGAAATGTCCTACCCCATTTTCTGTACGCTTCCATGCCTATGGGAAGCTCGAAAAACTCAAGGTTCAGGTTGTTTTTGCTAGCAGCGTTTTCAAGGACGGACCTCGCGCTGCCGACGACTTCTGGTCCGATTCCATCGCCGTTCATCACTGCGATTTTGTAACTGTGGCTCATGCCAGCAGGAGATCCCCATGTTTCTCCACGTAGGGAATCAAACCACCCTCGAGCAAGATGGCCTCCATTGTCTTTGACATTCTGGGGAAGACAATTTCGACGTTTTTTGTGAGGTTTGTAACAACTCCTTTTGTCAAGTCGAGATCAAGAATATCTCCCTCGTCTATTTTCGTCGTGTCGCAGATCACTGCAGGAAGTCCTATGTTTATTGCATTCCGATAGAAAATTCTGGCAAAGGATTGCGCGAGCACAGCCCTAACTCCGCATGTCTTTATCACAAGGGGTGCGTGCTCACGGCTTGATCCCATTCCAAAGTTCTTCCCGCCAACTACAAAATCTCCTGATTTTACTTCGCTCGGGAATTCTTTTCTTGCGTCCTCAAGCGTGTGCTTTGCAAGCTCGGGAATATTTGATCTAAGACCGACGTACCTTCCCGGAGTGATCTCGTCAGTGCTTATGTTGTCCTTAAACTTCCATGCTCTACTCGACATTCCATATTCACGCCCTAAAGATACTCTCTCGGATCTGAGACGTACCCGTTGATAGCTGTCGCGGCCGCCGTCGCCGGCGAGCCCAGATATGTCTGAGCCTTGGGATTGCCTGTCCTTCCAGGAAAATTCCTGTTTGAACTCGAGAAAATTACGTCACCATCTGCGGGTATTCCTCCCAGTGCGCCGAAGCAAACGCCGCAACCTGCGGGCGTTACTATGGCGCCGGCGCGCATAAGCATCTCAACGATACCTTCCTTGACGCATTTGAGGTACACCTTTTGTGAAGATGGAGTGACTATGAGTTTGAGTCCCTTGGCTTTTTCTTTGTTCTTGAAAATCTGCGCGACGGTTCTCATGTCTTCGATTCTCGTATTTGTACAGCTCCCGATGAATACCTCATTGACCTTGACATCCTTTACTTCGGAAATAGGTTTTACATTGTCTGGGGAGTTTGGAAGCGCGACTTGAGGTTCAAGCTCTGAGGCGTTAAAGCAAATCTCTGACTCGTAAGATGCATTCTCGTCCGGATAGATTTCCTTCCACTGCTCTTCTCGGGAAAAATCTCTGAGATATTGCCTAGTCCTCTCATCAGACTGTATCAGTCCGGTCTTTGCTCCTGCCTCGACTGCCATGTTGGTAAGAGTGAGCCGGCCATACACATCGAGTTCATCAATCGCTGATCCGTGGAACTCGAGCGACTTGTAGGTCGCTCCATCCGTGCCGAGCAGGGAAAGCGCTTTCAAAATGAGGTCTTTTGCAAACACTCCTCTAGGAAGATGTCCAGTGATCTCCACTTTCAAACTCTCTGGTACTCTAAGCCAAGTCTTCCTAAGCGACATTGCGATTGCAATATCCGTTGCTCCCATTCCGGTCGCGAATGCGCATAGACCTCCCGATGTGCATGTGTGAGAGTCAGTCCCCAATATCAAATTGCCCGGTGCTGCATAGTCTTCGGCCATCACTTGATGACAGATTCCATTTCCAGCGTCAGAAAGGACCAGGCCATTTCCCATCGCATAGTTTCTCACTATCGCCTGATCGTTTGAGAGATCCTTTGTGGGGCTAGGCACGGCGTGGTCTATGAAGAAAATAGTGTGGTCTTTGTCGAGGCCTGCCGTACCTCCTTTCAACTTGCCGATCTGGTTGATCAAGAGTGGGCCTGCGGCGTCGTGAGAAAATGTATAGTCTACCTTTACTATTACTACTTCACCTGTGGATACCCTTCCTTCACCAGTGTGCCAACCGATAATTTTCTCAGCTAGCGTCTTTCCCTGCATTTTTCATTCTCACTGATTCCTCTCATATAGCGCAAAGAGTTCAAAGGCGCTTGCTCCCAGTATCTTAGAGCAAGCAAATATTTCCTCTAGATCCACACGCTCCTCGTTGGTGTGAGACAACTTGGTATCTCCAGGCCCATATGTAACTGCATCTGCCCCAAAACTCAATGCATATGTGTTCATATCTCCCGTTCCAGATTTTGTCACAAAGGATGATCTTGAGAATCCTGACTTTATCAAGGATCTATTAATCGCTCTAACCAAGGTAGAGTTTAGAGGTGTCCTGTAAGGCTCAGTTGGCTCGCCGAATCCTACAGACACGCTCACTTCCTTGGAGCCGAAGCTCGAGGCCAAAGATTGGATCTTGGACACGACTTCTCCAACGTGGATCCCAGCAGGTATTCTAATGTCTAAGGTCATCCCAGCACGACCCGGAATAACATTGTGAACATCTCCTGAATGAATCTTCGTCAAAGCGACAGAAACACAATCAGTGCTCTCCGGTTTCTCACAAGGCCATTGCTCCTTAGCCCGCTTGTATAAAGAAAAAGCGACTTCTGCTGCATTGATCGAGAGCCACGGCGCACTGCCATGGACTTCCTTGGTTTCAATTTCAACATTAACTGTAACGTGTCCTCTGTAACCAATTGTCACTTTTTCCACTCCGCAAGGTTCGCCGAAAATCGCAGCATCCGCCCGCACCCCGTTCTTTATTAGCTCCATTAGCCCGACGCTCTCCCTTTCTTCTTCGGTTACCCCCGCGAAGATTATCTTTCTTTTCCTTTGAAGGATCCCTTTGAAATTCCAATGCAATGTCTTCAAATGCAAAAAGCATGCTGAGCAACGCACCCTTCGCGTCGCAGGCTCCTCTTCCATAGAGAAAGTTATCCTTTATCTTCACAGAGAGTTTGCCAGGAACGGTATCCATATGGCCACACAGAAGCAGAGAGATGTTGCCAGATCCAATCTCGCATATCACATTTCCTGCAGAATCAATCTTTGGTTTAAGCCCATGATCTTGAAGTTCAGATTTGAGAAATTCTGCAAAAACCTTCTCATCGCCGGAGGGAGAGTAAATCGATATTGCCCTCTCCGCCAGAGCAATCCTCCGCTCCCTCTCATCATGTTCCGGCAAAGATGTCATTTTTTTCCAATCTGCCTGCAATAGGGTTGGCATAATAAATTGATCACTACTACGAGGCCTTTGCTTCATCAACTAGGAAATCTATGATCAAACCTGGAATATCCACCTGACTTTGCGCGAGTACATTCTTGAACTCCGTTGTATTATTCACCTCGTGAACTACGAGGCCTTGGTTCTCGGACTCCATAAGATCAACACCATATATTCCGCGCCCGAACGGTCTTGTTGCCCGCAAGCACAGCTCATCGAGTTCTTTTGAAATTGGAAGATTTTCTGCCCTCCCTCCTCTTGCAGTATTAGTTCGCCAGTCGCCGGTCGTGGAGATTCTGTAAATCGCGGCCACCGTCCTGTCCCCTACCACGACTGCTCTAATATCTCGTGGCGGCCTTTTCACTTTCTCCTGAAGATAGTACACATGGTACAGTGGGAACATCTCTTCACGATCTTCTATCACGCTCTTTGCAGCATCTGTGTCGTTCAGGCAAGCTACTAGTCTTCCCCAGCTTCCTATCGTAGGCTTGATTATTGCAGGGTAACCCAACTCCTCTAGAGCGCGGAGTGCAGCGTGCTCAGTGAAGGCAAGCTTTGTCCTAGGGGTGGGCACATTTGCCTTTGAGAGAGCCATGGTTGAAAGTACCTTGTTTCCTGTCGTGAGGGCAGAGGAGAGATCATTCACGACTTTGAGCCCGTAACCTTCCAACACAGCCGTAAGGTGCAAGTTTCTAAAGTATGAAGCGCAACGCTGCAGGACTACGTTTCCAAATGTCGAATTGGCATTGCTGCCATCCAGCAGATCGAAGTAGAGATCCTTCGAATCGAACGTCTTAAACTCGATTTCAGATCTTTTCTTAGCTGCTTCGATGATTGCCTTTTCTTCGAGACGAACCAGATCGTATACCATTGAAACTTTCATTGTCATCGCACCTATTCACCCCAATCTTCGCCTACGCTTTCGGCTGGTTTCAAACTGAGTACTCCAGTTTCCGAAATATCCAGTTCGAATGAGCTGCCGCATTCATTGCACGTGACTATTTCGCCATCAATTGCATCTGCGGGAACCTTGATTTCAGCATAGCATTCCAAGCAATTCATTTTACTTCCAGTTCACCTCCATTGATCAAGCAGTAGTCCTAGTGAGAAGATGCAGCCACTTTCTCTTCCGCTCTAAGAGCTTCTGCTTCTAGCTTGTCTGTCAATCCTAGCTCAAACAAATCTCCGCACCTCAGATTCTTGAGCCCTGAAGCAAGCTTCTGACTTGTTTCAGGCGTAGGTTCTAAACCGAGGGTGCGCATTAAGAACGCTGCCCCATTTTTTCCAGAAAGCTCGCCAAAGACAAGTTTGCGGTTGTTTCCAACGGCCTTCGGAGGCACCAGCTCGTAGGCCTCAGGGTTCTGGATTATCGCCGCAAGATGAGTCCCCGCTTTGTGAGTGTATGCATTACCTCCCACAAGTGGTCTGTTTCGTGGAATCGAGTTGTTCGTGTAGTTTGCTATGAGCGAGGAGAGCTCGCTTAGCATCTCGAACCTGAAGTTGCGGTTTGAACCATAGAGCAGTCGTATCACCATCGTCACTTCAGCTAGAGATGCGATTCCAACTCTCTCACCAAGTCCATCTATTGTGACATGAATCTGATCAGCCCCCCCTTCCACACCCGCAATTGAGTTCGCCACTGCAAGGCCCAAGTCATTGTGACAATGGACGTCGATCGGCACATCAGTTGCAGTTCTGGCTAGCGCCACCAGTCTGGTCATTCCTTGGGGCAACATCGCGCCAACTGTGTCAGGAATCCCTATCCTGTCCGCTCCGGCCTTTGATATTTCCGAAACAAAATGCGCAAGATATTCGGGGTTAGCTCGACTCGCATCTTCCACCGTAAAGCGAAGCTTGAGTCCATGGCTTTTAGCATATTCCACTGCTCTAATAGATCGTTCAAGC
>DAIDAB010000139.1 GCA_027310845.1 bacterium
GTGGATTGACGTTCTCGCAACCGTGCAAGATAGGGTGCGTTGGTTGTACTCGAAGAAAACAGTCGGATATGTCGCAGTGTTTGTGAACAGCGGCTTTGAAGCTGGCGCGTCGTTCGGTCACCCCCACCTGCAAACTGTCACCCTCACAAAACTGCCCCCCATGATAGAGGAGGAGGCAGAAGCGATGCATAGAGAAATGGCAGAAATCGGAGTCTGCCCAATGTGTAAAGTTCTGAGCCTAGAAATCAATGGCAAGCGTCAGATACTTGCCACCGACAATTTTGTTGCTTTTGCTCCATGGGCCTCTACACATGCATACGAGTTCTGGATATTTCCAAAGCACCACGAAACCTCATTTCTGAAGGTCTCACAGAAAGAAATTCGCGATCTCGCGACCATTCTTAGGGCTACGCTTGGCGCTCTTGGGAACGCTTTATCAGAACCATCATTCAACATTGCCTTTCACATCTCATCTGAGAAGAAAACGACTAAACAGATTCACTGGCACATTGAAGTCTACCCTCAAATAGTGAAATGGGCAGGCCTAGAACAAGGAAGTGGAGTCTATGTCAATCCAGTGCCGCCTGAATACGCAGCCGAAGTTCTCGGCGCGGCGTCCAGAAAGGAGCTCGCCCTGATCATAGGCATAACTTGAGTTGCTAACTGAACCTAGACAATGCGCGAAGTAGCCCAGACTTTGTAAGGTAGAGCTTTCCGTCAATTTTCTTGATGTACCCAGACATGGCCAGCTTGCTGATTTCTTCATCCAGCACTCTGTTCTTGAGTCGCTCTGATGATTCCAGCAGCTCTACAGTCACAGCTTTATCTTCATCGATCGCCCCAAGATTGGAAAGCATTGTTATGATTTCTTCGCTCAATTCAATGTTCTCCTCGGAATCCTGCTTTGAAATCTTGCGGGCAACTTCTTTGCGCCCTATTTACGATATGGTTGTTCAGAGTCAATATTGTCTCTAGTCCTAGTTGAGCATCTTTCTGTACGCCTTGAGAGTGAGCTTTGCGATGGCATCCCATGTGTATTTCTCCTCCACATCCTTACTTGCGTTTTCAGTGAGCTTTCTCGTATTCTGCGGGTCAGACATTATTCTTGAAATTCCCCAGGCAATAGAAGCGGGATCTCTAGGATACACAAGTATCCCATTTTTTTCATGCTTGATAATCTCCCCGAGACCGTCCACATCACTTGCGACCACAGGAAGGTCAGCTGTCATTGCCTCGAGCGCCACGACTCCGAATGGTTCATACACAGAAGGTATCACCATCAAGTCTGACGAAAGCATCAGATCCGTAACCTCAGAATCGGGAATAAATCCGGTGAATCTAATCCTCCATCCTTCTCCTGTTCTGCTAGCTTCAGACTCGAGCTCGCCCCTCATATAGCCATCGCCGACTACGATGAGTCGTGCGTTGTGATATTTCGCGACCAAAGGAATCGCCCTAATCAGGTATTCACAGCCTTTTTGATGGGTTAAACGGCCAACGAACAGAATCAGTTTGTCTGAAGGGTTGATCCCGTACCTGCTCCTGACTTCATTTCGATTAGAATGTGAACCCTTGAACTTGTCTGGATTGATTCCATTCGGTATGACCCAAATCTTCTCATCTGGCACTTGGTACTTCCACTTCGAATCATCTTTCATCGAATGACTGCATACGATGATGACTGATGACTCGTACGTCATCCACCACTCGAGGCTCTCGATCATCCTACCTTCTGGAGAGTTTACTCCGCCAGCGCGCTTGTATTCTAGAGAATGAAGTGTCGAGATGAGCGGAGTGCCAAGGTAGTTCTTTGTTTCTGAACCGCTTGGCAACACGAGCCAGTCGTGGGCATGGACGATACTAAAGCCACCAACCTCTCTTGCGAGCACACCGGCCCTCTTTGCAAAATAGTGATTCATGAGAAGCACCCATGCGTGGAAATTCGGCGCGGGAGAATCTATTCTCACGCGATGCACGTGAACACCTTCGTCATTTTCTTCCAACGGCGCACCAGGCATTTCGTTCGTGATCACATGGACTTCGACACCGAGCTTGGTAAGCGATTTTGAGAGTCCTTCTACCACTTTCGCAATGCCGCCAACGATTCTGGGCGGATATTCCCAAGTCAGCATAAGCACACGAAGCGAGGAATCATTGGGTCTGAGGCCCTTTTCGGAGATAAGCTTCTGCTCATCTGCTCGGCTTTTTTTCGAATCACCCAAGTGGAAGTATTGAACTCCATGTATGTCTGTCTTAACAGGGCGAACTCAAATTATTGCACAAGTTTTGCGGGGCTAGCTTGAATCGCTGGTGTTTACTATTTCCGAGACTTTGGTTTGGAACTCTCTAAGAATGTCAGTTGCAATCTGCGCGTTGGTGGACTCTGCGACTATTTCAAACACAGGTTCGTCAGAACTGGGATTAATCAGAACCCATCCGCCATTGACCAAGAGCTTGATTCCTTCCAGCGTTTCGACTCTGCTTTCAGGGTAGTCTGTGGCAAGCCTTCGCATTATTCGCCCTCTTTCATTCCAGGGGACAAGCACCACTCCTCTTGCGAGACGAGGCTGGTAAACATCTCTTTTCATCTGCGATAGTCTCTCCCCCGTTTTGGAAAGATACTCGAGCGCTTTTGCCGATGCAAGCAGCCCATCAGGGAACGGAATGTCCTTTGTAACAACAAACTCGCCAGCATCGTTTCCGGCAAAGTTCGCCTCTCCGCTGCCGACAGATTCCATTAGTGCGCGCGGCTCCGTTCTAATTCTCTTCACTTTCTGCCCGTACTTATCCGCAAGCGTTTCTACGATTCCCGAGGAGCTGACTGGCACTGCCACTGTTCCAGGTCCTAGCTTTGACATCATCTCGGTCATGACTGCGAGAGATTCGTCACCGCTGAAAATTGCTCCCGTTTCATCAACTATTCTTAACGTATCTCCTGGCCCGACATACCTGAATCCAGCAACAGCACCAACAGCAGTGACAATATCCTTCAGACTAGAAGGTCCGCTGGAAACCGAAGTCGAGGAATAGTTCCCGCTCCCCGCATTGAGGCTAATCACCTCACACCCAAGTTTTGTGAGAATTTGAGGTGCAGTAGAGGACACTGGACCCATCGCGCAGTCCACAACGACTCTGGGTTTGGCGTTGATAATCGCTCTTGAGTCAATGTTCTTCAGTATCAATGCTTCATATTGTTCTCCGATTTGAGGCAAGTTGAAAATATCTGAAAGCTCTTCGTAGGCCGACCTGTGTATTTCTTCCTTGAAAAGAATGTTCTCGACCTTGCGCTGAGCATCAGATGAAATATTGTAACCATGCGCGTCCATAAATTGAATCAAAGAGTACTCAGGTTCAGACGGGCTAGCACTGAAGTAAACGCCTCCTTCGAGTTTTGCAGACTGCACAGCCAACCTCGTAAGAGGAATGGGAACCGCCTCAAGGTTGAAAACTGTGGATCCAGTTGAAAGAAGCCCAGCGATAAACGACCTCTTTAGCATACGCGAGGCCCTAAGGTTATCTCTTGCAGCAACTACACGTCCCTTGGATCCGACGAAAGTCCCAAAGGCTGCACCAAGTTTCGCGGTTGTCTCAGGTGTAATCTCAATGTTGGAGAGACCAGCGATTCCTCGGCTACCGAAAATCTTCCTCTGCCACGAAAGTCCCCACACCAGGTTTACTCGGACCGAGGCCCCACTCTCTATGTTCTTGTCAGGCCATATTCGAACATTTTGTGCCACCTCTGATCCGGATCCCAATTGAGAGCCATCGCCAATTACAGCGCCTTCGAAAACCCGAGCACGAGGCCTGAGTACAGAGCTCTTGCCGAGTATACAACCCTTGGCTTCTGCTTCCCGTCCAATATACGCGAAATCAAATACTATCGTTCTTGAAACGACGGCGTTTGATTCTATCGTGACGTTTGAGCCTACGCAGGAGAGCGGACCTATTTTTGCACCCCTACCTATCGTGGTCCGAGATCCAATCAGAATAGGGCCTCTAAGATCCGCGTCTCCAGAAATTTCCTCGTCCCCTTGAATCCATATGCCCTCGGCAATTTTTCTCCCAGGGATTTCCACATTCGTCTTACCAGACAAGATGTCGTGGTGTGCGGAAATATATTGAGATGGGATTCCAACATCGCACCAGTAACCCTGTAAGGTGTGAGCATAGATTGGTTCGCCTTTCTTGAGTAGTTTTGGAAATAGTTCTTTCGAAAAATCATATGGCTTGTCAGGATCAATGTCCTTAAGGACGTCCTCCTCAATCACATATATTCCACTGTTTACGGTCTCGCTAAAAACATCGGACCAGCTTGGCTTTTCCAAGAATTTGCTGACCCGGCCATCGCCATCTGATAGAACTACCCCGTACTCCAAAGGATTCTCGACCCGCGCAAGACCTATCGTCACAGCTGCACCTTTCTTCTTGTGAAACGAGACCAGTTCGGACAAATTGAAATCAGTAATTACGTCTCCCGAGATGACCACGAAGGTTCCGTTAAGACTTCCGTCGAGTGCTTTTACAGAACCCGCCGTTCCAAGTGGCTTGTCTTCGAACGAGTAGTTTATTGGTAGCCCAAGATCCGTCTGTTCGCCAAAGGCCGTCATAATCTGATCGGCCAGATAGTGCAATGTGATGAAACTTTCTGAGAAATTGTGAGTCTTCAGAAGTTTGAGAACATGCCAGATGATCGGCCGGTTGACCACAGGCACAAGTGGCTTTGGACGCGTTGAAGTGATCGGTCGAAGTCGCGAACCTTCGCCTCCAGCCATCACAACAGCCTGCATATCCTACACTTTCCTAAATACTGCATTTATTATGGAGGCGAAGCGATTAAAGATATTGCTACTTTAGCCGTGACACAAAGTCAAGTCTCTTGTTAAGCTGAGACTTTAGATGATCGATAGAAGGTGTGATTATTGGGTCCACTTTTCGGAGGATCGCCGCGAAATAGGTTGCATAATCCAAGAAGTACAGCATTGAAAATGCCCTGCTCAGAAAAGATCTTCCAAGATAGGGTGCGTCTATGCACTTTCCACCTCGATCTCGAAGAATGTCGCGCAAAACACCGAAACGAACTGCAATCTCCTCGGGATCGTCCTTTAGTCGGAGCATCACCGCATTAGGCACTGTGGTTGATTTCGTTTTCCGAGTGCTGGCTTGATCTCTGTCCCAAGCGACAATGTCGTTATGGCACACTTCTGGAACGTCCCCATTGAACGCGTGTATCTTCGCGTTTTCGTTCAGAGACTGTCTGAAGCGCAATCCAACTGCGCGCGTCCTTCTTTGTGAGTATATCAGCGCAGGGCAGTCGTAAGTAATCACTTGAGCAGCTATCTCAACCGAAAGATTTTCCTTGTTATCCTCACTTATGGCGAGGTCGCGAACCCTTTTCAAGTTCTCAATAGACTCTTCAATATCTGCATCGTTGATTTGAAGCAATCCGTTCTGTGAGAGTAGCTTCAAAACTGGAAAAAGAAGACCAGGCAGTGACGACCGGGGAACTTTGAGCATCCTGGTTTGAGTGAATCCCGACTTCCATTTCTCAGAGAACTCCTTGAGACTCCCGCCTGAACCGAAGCTCGAAATTTTCAATCCCCTGGAATGCGCTTCGGAAAGTGCGGATAGTGTTTCCTCGGTGTTGCCGCTGCAGCTTACGCCCACAACAAGACAACGAGTACTCAGGCTTGTAGGAAGATGGTAATCGTTGAGATTGGCAAAAGGGAGTGGTGATTTGGTTTCGTTGGCAATGTCAGACACGAGCGCTCCGATAATGCCTGAACCTCCCATTCCCGTAAAGATCACGGAATCATACTCACCATCCAAATCATTGACTTCGGAGTGTGACCAAG
>DAIDAB010000013.1:0-10074 GCA_027310845.1 bacterium
ATATACTATGTAATGCCTTAAATTAATTCTCTGTATAAAAAGGCCTATTTAACTGACCTATTTAACTGGATCCTACATATTCTATTGCCATTGTTTGAAATTTCATTCGTACTTCTGCTATATCGGGATTCGATATAGACGGAATAGCAAGGAAAATCTGAACTCGGATGTGTGAAATGCACCTGAATTTTGATCGAAATCTACATTGGTAAAGAGCCACACCGCTGTCATGAAGCAAATCGAAAGTATAGCGAATACCATTTCCTATCGCCCTGATTTTAGGGCTCCTTGATTTTATTCAAAGCTGACTTGTTCTAATTCCCAAAGCAATCAGAGATTTGCAGTGGATCTGAATGAGCATTATTTTCTTGAGCTTGCTTGAAAAACTTCAATATTCGTTATCTGACGAAATATGATGTGGCAGGCCTTTGATATCAATCGGTGTAAATAGGGCACACGAATACAGGACACTTGGCGGAAATATCGTGCCAAATCCTAAATTGAAAACAAAACTGATCTTATTCACTACACTACTCGTCATGGTAGTGTTGTTATCTTCGACGGTAGTAACATACGCAGACGCCCCTTCGCAACCTGTAATGGTCGGCTCGCAATGGGCAGTCTATGAACAAGCGACACTTCCAAATGGGGGTCTAAACTTCTATCCAGCTGCTCATGCCACCACAATACCAACAGGCGTAGAATTCTCAATGCCAGATGCTACAGCAATCAGTCCTGCCTATGTTAACTACTTGTTAGACACATTCACAACTTCGCTCACTGAGTCGAATACCATAACTGCGACAATAAATGTCGTCGCAACTTCTGGAACCCCGGCATTTCTAGGCGATACTTTCGGAGGATTCAATCTTGCAACTCCAGCATTCGTAAGACTCTTCATCCAGGCTAATCTTCCAAATGATGGCTCAGCTAACTGTGGGGTTGGCCGCGCAAATGTCAATAACTACTGGTGGGCCGATGTCAGTTCATACACTTTCGTTACTGGAGGTTCAGGTGGTGCCATTACATTGACAGCTTCCCTGAGTTCAGCAAATTGGTCTGGCATATGTGGGAACCCAGCTAGCTCTAGTCCGGCCTTCGATACAGCTCTTTCAAACATCAAATATGTCGGCCTGTCGTTCGGTAGCGGAAGCTTCTTCGCTAGCGGCGTGGGTGTAGATGGAGCAACTGGAACTGCAACCTTCCAACTACTGAGCTACACAATCTCGTAAGAAAGACAAGTAAAGAGAGCGCTCACTTCGCTCTCTTTCCTCCTTTATTTTTTCTATTTCCCAGCGCCTCATGGCTTCACAACAACGCTCACAGTCAAATCTGCAGCTTCCCGGATCACAGTTCCAGTCAAGTGAGCTCCAACTCCAAACACATTTAGAATGTCAGCGCATCAGCTCCCAAAGCAATCACCCCAGGCAACACTTGAATCAACCCTCGCAAACGGTTTCACGTCGGGGAGCGATGACATTGTGACGACGTTGACTCTTTACACCAGGGGAATATTATCGCGATGTGGTCTGGAGCCGGATCTGGCGAGTTTGGCCTCTACAAAGTTACGAGTGGTACCGACTATACGGGAGTATCTCCGCTTGTTTAGTACCATCCGAGTTCTTACTGTGTCGACGTTAATCAGGTAGGAATTGACAGTTCGAACAACGCATACGGTGCCGGAGCTTACTTCGGTTACTCTTGGGAGAGAAAATACAGTGGCGGCACTTACCTCAGCAAGGCATCGATGTAAATAGATAAACTCAAAGAGGAAATATCTCGCACGGCCGGGAAATTGGGATCCCAACCATAGGCTGTTGAACTGCTTCTTCACGAATACAACCGAGGTAAACGAGTCTTTTTTCGCAAGTGCTATAGAGGAAAACTAAATGATTCAAAAAGTAAACTAGTCAGCAGTGCGCTATAAGGTCTCTATCGCGGAGAGAATCTTAGAAAGCCTTGTCAGGTTCTTCTTGAGCGTTTCTCTACCTAGATCACTTATGTGAAGGATGTTTCTTCTAGTTTGCCCATGCCTTGGTTCCTCCCATTCTCCGACGATCAATCCAGCTCCGACTAGATCTTTCAAGTGAGGGTAGAGCGTTCCAAAACTAACACGATTATCAAATATGCGAATCAGGTCCTTTCTCAAGTCATATCCACTCCTTGGCTCTTTCTTGAGCAAAGCCAAAAGCTCTAGATCCAAGATGTCCAGGAGCTTGGGTTCAGACTTTACATTAGGAGCAGGCTCCTCTGTGGGCTTGCTTATCGCTTCTTTCTCGATGCTCTCGGTCGTCAAGGTGCCCAAGTTAGTTTTTAGATTCAGCTGGCTATTTTGTTTCGGAATTTGAGATAGGGAGCACTGATCTTATCCATGATTACATGGCGTGAGACGAGGCGTGACGAGGGGGCAGCCCTAGACTATTTGAAATTATGGCAGCCCTGAAAGTAGCTTTGGACCAACAGAAACCCCTGTGTAATAAAGACCGATGAACAATTATCTTGGGCTACGCAGGTTTGAACGAATTTCTGCACCATCGCACTAGAAGAAATCCCAAAGGAGTAGCAAGAGGAACAAGAAGCGCCATCAAGCTTCCCAAGGGAAAATCTAGTCTATTCAACATTAGAGTTAGGTTAAATACTAGATTGGAAGAAATACGCTTCAAAATTGCAGACCCAAAGAAAAAGGATTATACTAATTTCTCCATCCATAAATCTAATCGTCCTTGCTAATCCATTCATAATCCAGAGAGCGCAAGAGCTTGGAGTCAAATTGAGGAAGTGCGATTAGCTAACGCGAAGCGATGCGCATGAACTCTTAGCAACACTTTTGAAGCGCCGCGCATTGGTCATGGCAACTATTGCTCTAATTTTGCTCATTGCAGTAGGGCAGTCATTCAGTTTTTATCAACCATCCATCTCATTCACCGATTCTAGCTCTTCAACGATTCCTTATCTCAGTCTCTCAGTATCCCTTGCGAACAAGCTCCACGAATTTATGCTGAACAAGACCACGAATGCATATGATTACGAGGTCTCTTCTAACTGGGCCTCTGTTGTATCCAAGCAGTACAGCACCCTTGGGAACGCTTTCATAATTGCTGGGATGATCCAGCTGTACAGGGCGACAGGCAACCTCACATATCTCAAGTGGGCCTCTAGCACAAGCGAACAGTTCTGGGATCATGCTTGGGATTCAAAAAACCAAGGTTTCTATGACGATTACCATACCAATTGGGTAAGGGAAACCTGCCAGCAAACCACTCAAAACAATGCAATGTGGGGTATTGATTTTCTCAATCTGTATCAGACCAATGGGTCATCCACTTGGCTTTCTAGGGCCAACCAGACAGTGATGCTGATTAACAATAGATTCTGGAATCAAACAGAAAACGTTGTCTTGGTGTCATCAAATGTTTGCACTAATACTCCCTCGAGCGATGTTCATATCGAAGTGAGCATCGGCTCGTACCTGTGGTTGACATCACAATGGAGTCAAATTACAGGTAGCAACAAGTACAACAATAGAATGAGTGAGGTGGCCTCCTTCGCCAGAGACTACCTGTGGGACAGCTCCTCGAACAATCTAAGCGGAGGAGTCGGCTCGACAGATTGTACCAAGAACAGCAATTATCTCGGCTTCATGCGTTCCGCGTTTGCAAATCACTCGGGGCTTGAGGATTGTAGAAAGGGAGTAAACGAAAACATTTGGGGAGCGATGGGGCTGGCTTATCTTTACAGCCTGACGGGGAATGCTACCATCAAGCCGTGGATCACACAGGATCTTAACTGGATAAATCAGACGTTTTGGGATCCCACACATGGAGGATTCCATCAGGACGCCTATCGAAATGATACCCTGAGATCAGCATGCTCATCCACGAACAACCCACTTGATTATCCTGGTTGGACACAGGGAGAACAGCCCTGGTTTTGGTGGCAAATAGGACAGCTCTTGAATGACAACGCATTTGCAAAATGGGCGCTTGTAAGTGAGCAGTGGACTGTGCAGCACCAGTGGAACTATACAAACAACAACGGCGGAGACATGACTTGTCTTAACAGCAATACTTCTCCGGATCTTGGATCGCCAAATGCGAACCTATACGATTGGATTCAGGGGAGCGCTCTTTATTCATTCTCCACAATTGCAGAGTTAGGAACAAGTTCAACATCTTCATCAGTTACTACGAGTTCCAGTACAGCAACAGGCTCGGCAAGTTCGAGTTCAACAACTACTTTGTCGACCACCATCACCTCAAGCCTAACAAGTTCGTCCACATCTACAATTAGCTCAACAACCGGATCCACTTCAAAGTCGACTAGTTCGACGTCTACTACTCTTACGAACGGGCCTTCTTGCATTGCCAACTCAAATTATCCTGTGATTGGAAGTTGGGTTACTGTTTCCTGTTCCAAGTTCCCACCCAGTTCCACTTTAAAAGTGACGATTTTCAATAACTCGACGAAATCGTACGTAGCATATCTCTACCCTTCCCAAGCAACGAGTTCTTCTGGTGGTATCACATTTTCCCTCAAGATAACCAAATCAATGATGGGGACGGATACGATTATGTTCTATTCGCCCTCTAAATCAATTAACATACAAACTAGAGTAGTGATATTTGCTGGGGAAACTCCACCTACAACTTTGGCTTCCACTACTTTTGCATTCATGATGGTTTTGGTGATTAGCAAGTTTCAGTCAAGGAAGCGAGGAGCCTACGAATTCATTAGTAGGAGGACGTCACGTTATCTGTAATTCAAGTTCCAGTTAATGGAACCTCGCTCTGCATATGATCAACGACATGAACTATCACACCACATATTCCACACCCTTCAAGCCTTGAAACGCTCGGTCTCCTGTCAGAAACTTCATGCCCATTTTCTGAGACAGGAAATAGCCTAGGGCGTCAGCATGCGATATATCAAGACCCTTTCGCTTGAGCTCTACTCTCAGTCTCATGGAAGCTGAAATGTCTTCCTCATCAAAGTCTAGATGATACTTGTAAAAGCTTCCAAGAATGTCTTGAGCCACTCCGGAGTCGTATTGCTCCAAAGACCTGTAAAAGATTTCCAATAAATTGAGATTCGTCAGAACTCCGTCTCTTTCTTCGAAGTACTTCTTGTAGGCTTGATGACCGCTCGTGTATGCCAGTACCGCATAGCTGTCGTAAAAATAGCGTCGTACTGGCAAAGTTTACTCCCAGCCCTTCCTCATCCTCTCCTTCTGTAGTTGAAGGTTCTTGAAGGGGTATTTCCCAAACAATTGTTTTATGTCTGAGGCCTTCCTCACTGATATTTCCACCTCTTCTCCCTCCTTTAGCCCCTCCTTCTCAACAATCTCCTTTGGTAGAACTACTCCGAAGGAATTGCCCCACCGCCTGAGCTTCGACTTGGCCTGCACAGTTAGACATTGTATAACTAGCTGATAAAAAACCTTTCAACGGCATTGCTTTGTTGCACTATTCATTTCTGGACGAAAGGCCTGGAATGGTTATCGGGGAACTCTAAGCAGTGCGAAACCAATCTTGAGAGCAATAATCACGCGCGCGCGGGAAAACCAATGAGTTCAAAGACTGTGTCAAAACTCTCTTTGCGTTTGCGTGGGCATAAATGAAACGCTTAACTGATGGCGGCGACGGCACACCTAAATCGTAAACAATGTCCAAATTGCTTGGGCACTCTGAACTTCCTATCAAGATAAATCGGAAGACGCCTCCTCTCGTGCTCTTACCCTTCAGAGACTACTTCAAGGGTTTCGAGAGTGTTCAAGCTGTTAGGAGCGTCTTCGGCGAAGAAACAGATGCAATCTTAAGGAACCTGAAAGTCGGTTTCATCTCCCTCAGGTTCATGTACATGGGGATAAGAGACGAAGATGGAAGCATCGTCGTCGGAACCTACCATCTCAAGCACAGCGATCTTAGGACATTGTATCTTGACATTGTCCACGAGCTGTTCCATATCAAGCAATGGAAGGAGGACAAGAAGCACTTTGAGCAAGAGCACAGGAAGTTCATGGAAGACAGGTCCAAGTATTATTCGAGCCCAATCGAGGTCCCCGCCTACAAGCATACAGTGAGAGAGGCAGAAAGGATAGGAATGCAGCGCGACGAGATAGTGGAGCATCTCAAGATGGGACCGGCCCCACCGAGAGTCTTCGCAAAGTTCCTGAAGGAGATGGAACTCGGGCGCGGGCCAAACTCGGCGAGTCGAGTCAGATTACCCGTCCAAATAAATCGCAAAGCTTCGATTGCCCTACACCCTTTCACCAATTACTTCAAGGGATTCGAGAAGGTCGCCGCTGTGAGGGCCCTGCTCGGGAAGCAGACCAACGAGATCTTGAGCCAACTCAAGGTAGAATTCATCCATGCTTCGTTCGCACAGATTATTCCAAGCGACGAGGACGGCCATCTCCTGGTCGGCGTGCCGTACCTCAAGAGAAGCGACCCTACCTCAATCTACCTCGACATCCTTGTTTGCCTTAACATTGTGAAACGCGCCTTCGAGGGACGAAAGCCTCTGGATCCCACACAGAGAGAGTTCGTGGACGGCGCAGCCATGGTCGAATCATACAGGGCAATGTTGGAGGAAGCGAGACGGATCGGGGTGAAAGATGCAAAGGTCTTGGAGCACCTGAGCATTCCCAGGTTCCTGATGAGCCCCACCGACTACGAGAGGTTCCTGCGAAAGCTGGGGCTCGGCAAAGAGAAGAAATTTTCAAAGCGATGAGGTCGTGCAAAAATCTTTACTGCGAGCTAAATCCAAGCGCAAGAGTTTACGTCAGAACCAGGTGTTGTCGCTTCTGTAATTATTTGGCGGGCGTGATAAAATGAAGCGCCATGTCGTGTCATTCGTAGCTTATGGGCACAAGTAAGGTCATGGGAGTGAACTAGTTGTTCCGATTTCTATCCAATCAGTTTCGCCTAGTTTGCCATACAATATTTTGAATATTGGAGACGGTGGCGGCGAAGAAAACTTTGTCGTAACTTTCTATGTTTTGCAGGGCAATACCTATGATGGCGCACTTGCATTGACTCTTCAAATATCAGGCGACTAGGCACAATTTAATCTTCGTCAACCCAACTCTTCTGATGGACTGATTATCATTGCTGATGATCATATGCCGGGTTCTAATAGCTGCGGAGCTCACTTTGTTGTGCTGATTTTGTCTGATGGGTTTGCAGTAAATGAAAGTTATCGTCTATGCGAGTAAGTACGGAACCTATCCCCTAATCATTTGGTGAAGAAACCATGTCAGAATCTCACACTTTTAACTGCACAAGATGCGGGTCAGAAATAATATGGCTAAGAAGCCATTTTGCGAGGGATGGAATCGTATCGTGGTCTCCTTACAACCTCAGCGGCTCTCATCACAGTTGCTCCAGCAGCAGCTCTTAAATCGAATATTGCAAGTAAGACAAAAGATAGAGATTTCTCTAGTGTCTTTGTCGCTCTGCTATTAATCCGAGAGCTCCAGCATAGACAACGCCGGAGTACAGTGTCAGCTCTAACAGCATTGATTGATTGCGAAAGGCAGACGGAACAGGTTGATGCTTGAGAACCAAAAATTCTTTGAACTCTCTTTGTGGTTACTTTTTTCCTTGAGGATGTTCAGAATGTACTCCATTATGAAATTGAGGCGAGGGGGTTGAATTGTTCGTTTGCTTTTGGACATGATCCTCTTGCTGAAAAGACATATTTCACCTCTAGGCATGCCAGTTTGATCCATGCCCACTTTTGGAAGAGTCCTCGTAACAGGAGGAGCCGGTTTTATCGGAAGCCACATTGTGGACTATCTCATCGAAAATGGTTGTGAAGTGGTGGTTCTGGATGATTTCTCAAGCGGAAGCTTGGACAATCTTAGGAACGCCATCCAATCCAAGATGCTGAAGATAGTGAAGGGCAGCATCATGGACGAGGACAAGGTAAAGGAAGCGCACAATGATGTCGAAGTCGTATTTCATGAAGCTTCGATAGTCAGCGTACAAAGGAGCAGATCTGAACCTGAATTTACAAACAAGATCAATGTTGAGGGCACTCGACGAATATTGGCACAATCTAGCAGAGTCGGCGTCAAAAGAGTGGTGCTTGCTTCTTCTGCAGCAGTTTATGGTGACCCGCCTTCGCTTCCCGTGTTGGAGACGACGCCTACTGTCCCGATTTCTCCTTACGGAATTAGCAAACTCAATGCAGAAAGAGAATGCATGGAGGCATCGAACTTGACTGGTTTGGAGACAGTCATCCTCAGATACTTCAATGTCTATGGACCAAGGTCTGTGGAAGGGCATGATGGCGGCGTCATCACTGAGTTCGCCAATAGGATCAGGTCAGGCAAGAGCCTGATAATTTATGGCGATGGAAATCAAACTAGGGATTTCGTATTCGTCAACGATGTTGTCCAAGCGAATATACTGGCAATGGGAAAACGTGGTGCCTCTGGGAAGTGTTTCAATGTTGGGAGCGGGAACTACATTTCAATTCGAGAGCTTGCGGAGCTCGAAGCAAGGATCTTGTCTGACGGTCATACTTCTGTTGGCTTTGAGAATATGCCATCAGTTCCGGGCGACGTTGTTCACAGTTATTGCGACATATCATACATTCGCAGTGAATTGAGGTATGAACCGAAATTCTCTCTCGATGCAGGATTGAGGCAGTATTTTGCAGTAATTTGAATCGAATCGTTCAACCCACTGCCTATTTCCCTTCTCCATGATCGAAAAGCCGTCGCTAAGGAAGCCGTGGAGCATGAGGAATGGTGAGAAGGTACGTGAGATTTTGTAGAATGTGATCCAGTCAAAGGAACCTAGAAATATCTCCTCGTTGGCCGTTGCAATAAGGTCTTGAAAAGAAGAGGTCAACTTGCCCCACGTTACGGTCATAATGCCGAACTATAACAAAGCCAGATTCATTGCACAATCCATCCAGAGCGTCTTGGATCAAACCTTCACTGACTTTGAACTCTTAGTGGTTGATGATGGATCAATGGATACGTCAGTATCAATCACAAATGAATTTGCAAAGAACGACAAGAGAATCAAGATTGTTATGAACAAGAAGAACAGGGGACAATCCTACACACTCAACCGTGGGATCAGCGCCGCCACTGGTGAATTCGTTTGCTTTATTGATTCGGATGATATCTTCAGGCCAACTAGGCTCGAGAAGTTGGTAGGCTCTTTGGAGAACGCAAAAAGCTCCGTCGGATACACCGATGTCTTCTTAATGGATCAGGATGGGCACACAACAACTGAATCCTTCTTAGGTACAAAGAGATTGCCTCCTGCGGGGTACGCTTACCCTCATTTTCTGACAGAATGGGGTTGGGGTCTTGGAGTCTTTATGTGCCACATCTCGGTCATTCGGGAAATTGGATTTTTTGATGAATCCTTGCATGGGGAAATGACCTCTACTACGTCTTGAGGCTTACGGAAAACCACAAGATCTTTCTAATACCGGAGGCGCTCTATGGGTACAGGATGCATAGCCAGAGCATGACCAGTTCAATCTCCGAAAAGACGAAAGGCGACGCGTACATTCGAATTTTGGGAGGTAACCTAGCTCGGAACTGGAAGAGTCTGGACGAGATAACGAAACTCCGAGTGATCGAGCGGATCAGGGACCTTGCTAGAAAGTCGGGACTGAGGGCGAAGTATCTCAAATGGTCTATTGATCCTTCCTATCTCCGACTAAGATTGTCTCGCCTGTCCAACCGAATCACTCGACGGGTTGAGATGAAAATATTCGATGCAACTCGCTCTAAGGCCCATAAAGTGGAACTAGCAAGTGATTGATAGGATGATTCGGTAGAATCTGCTGGGTTGTTCACTATCACTGTAAGCGTGTGATAATCGCCAACTAAAAGTGGTGTTCCACGTGCTAGTTCCTTTGTTGCTAAGCTCAAGTCAACGGAGAGGACGCCTGCGAAGAGTTACAGCTCAGAGGGCTTGAGTGCCGGTAGCATGGTCGACCTCTAGGCGTCCCAGCATTGCGACGCTAGCTTTTTCTGTCTCAAATTAGGCATTCGAGCTCGGGACAATGGCCGACGTGACACTTGGGAGGTTGATCGAATTGATA
>DAIDAB010000013.1:10084-20558 GCA_027310845.1 bacterium
CTGTGAATGCGTGTACCTCTTTGGAAGCAGGGGAGAGGCAACGGCTCAAGGGGAGAGTGACTACGATCTCTTGGTCATCGCGAGTCTACCTTCTCTTTTAGCTTCCATTCGGAAAATCACATCGCTTCGCAGTGCCCTCTACGATGCTTCTCCGGTGCCGGTGGATTTGGTATTCATGACTCCTCAATCGGTCTTCAGATCCCGAAGCTCTCTCTTCCTCATGGTATGGGATAGGAGTGCAAAGCTCATCTATGGGAGAAGGGACATCTTCAGAGACCTCAGTGTCGGCTCATTTGCTCCAGATGAAACATCTGTGTTCTACAAATCGTGCCAAGAAGCAATGTATCTTGTCCGGTACATTAATGTCGATAAAGGCCAGAGAATCTCGATCGATCAAAGAGCATTGAATAAAATGAGGTCAATGCTCCTTGCAGGTGACATATTGGGCGCAGAGTCGTTAAGAGGCCGGACAAAACTGGCTTCGAGCATAGGATTCGAAGCAATGAAGGAGACCTTTGATACTCAGGCTGTATCTAGGCTGTATGCCAATTTCTTGCGGGAAATAAGGGAGCAGTCTAGAAGGCTTGGTAGTTCGGGTCTTTTCCGAACTTTGACATTCTCCCAAGGAAAAGGGCAATATCAGTTCGTGAACGCTCTAATGTACTTCTTCCAGAGCATGGAAGAGGATCCACCAAACGTTGATCTGCTACGAAGGGCTTCTCGGCTGTTGGATGGCGCGTCTGCTTCGAAAAAGGTCCTGCAAGAGCTTAAAGGCGAGGACCCATTCACTCTTTGGTCCCAAGTGAAGTCAAGAATTTTTAGAAATCCATTCTTCGTGACTAGCATCAACGATTATCCGTTCGGACTTGTGGTCGGCAGGGGCGACTACCTATGGTTGGTTGGGAGTAGGATTTCGACCCAGCATGTCAGGAGGAAGTTACTTCGCATAATCCTGGGCTGCTCGTCTATGAGCACAAAGCTTTTCCCTATTGCTCTAAAATACGTCATTGTTTGATAAACGCAACCCAAGTTACCCGACAAAGAATAAGCTGTGTCATTTGAACCTTGTTGGTGACGCGATGGTCGATAACCTCAAAGTTCTTGCGGATGTAGTTCTCAAATTCTTCAAAGCCCCACTCGCGGCAATGACTAGGATTCGATGGGGGGCCAAGTTGCATGTATTTGCTCATTAGGTCGCGGTCAGGCGTTGAAATAATGGTGTATTTCGAACTCAATTCTTTGAGACGTCTAACTAACAGATCGGGATCAGGAATGTGTTCAATGACGTCCGCGCAGATGATAAGGTCACACTCGGTTTTGTTTTCGATTAGTTCATCGGGGCTCAACCATTTGTGTTCGGGATAGGTTTCCTTGAGCCAACTGAGAGCGGGGTCAACCTCAACCCCTACAAAATCGTAATTCTTGAAGTATTTCAGTAACTTATAGGCACTTCCGCATCCATAGTCCAACACTGTCTTGAGTTGCATCTTCTCGGCAAAGTTTAGGGCGTATTCATAGACTTCTTTTTGCCATTCGTCTTTATAGCTGATATCATTATGATGTAAGGGATTCTTACGGTGAAAATAAGCTGGCTTGATTTCATAATGCCGAGAGAAGTAAAAAAGGGAGACGAGTTTCTTTAGATAATACCGTGTGTTTGTAAAAAAGAGGCGTAGGTATGGCCTGAAACTCATAGGCGAGCCCTTTACTACCTTTGGTCTTAGACAATTAAGGCTACCTTCAATGTTCTCTGATTTCTGTTGATTCAATATTCGAGCGTTCAAATTTCCTGATGTACCTAAGCAAACAACGAATGAATGTGTGTTCGAAGATCTAGCCCGAGCACGTTCCAAAATCGAGTGATAGTAATTGACTTGTCTTTAAGTTACTTTCTCTGACAGCTGGCAGTGTCTCAGTTTTGCTTACTATGCTCCCGCTGAGGCCTCTGCTTTGTTCTCTTTACCAGCGGCCGGAGGCTCTGGCTCAAGAGGAACATCAGACTGAGGTAGATTATGATGCCGATAATGGCGCCGATGAGTAGCGCTCCTCCGATCGCTCTGTCGCGGGCCAAGTCTTGTTATGAATTCCGCTCCTGTCGTTAGTTATTTAACAATTAGGCATCTGCGAATGAAACGAAATGTGAAATTGCAAATCAAAAGAGTGGGACGAAGTGTTAATCAAAAAAGGGATGCGCTTCTATTTGGCGTACTGCGCGGCGCTGTACGACTCTCTCCATTCGAACCTTCTTCGATTTGCCGAGGCGTTCTTGTAGAGAAAATAACCAAGGAAGATCAAAAGTACGCCGATCCCAGCTAGACTAAGTGTTAGCTGAATTGCAGAATGAAGAGTCTGGGCGAGAGCTCCCAATAACACGAGGAGAGTGCCCCCGATGAGGCATATCTTTGCTGCAAGGAAGAGCCTTGAGGAACTCAAGGACTCCAATATTCGCAAGGTGAGTCAGCAGGATAAACCGCTGTGCTTGCTTTTGAGTGCAAGGGATTGCGAGTCTGGATTGATGCTTCTGAGCCAGAATGCTAGTGACCGACCCTAGACCAACCATAAGACAGATGGTCCATCAACAATGCAGGGAATCTATGCAATTAGGGAGCCCTGGGTTATCAGTTGCGCGCGGGAAAACCCATGAGTTCAGAGCCTGTGTGAAAAGTCCCCACGGGATTCCCAGAAATGCAATATTGTCGTCGACAACTACATGATTCATGCTCAGTTAGCGTACTCCGTACATCAATCGGCGCTGTACCTAACTCCAGTCCGAGTTTTGACACAGGCTCTTCATTAGTAGGAGGACGTCACCAGATTTGAGAATTGTACTACGGGTTTATCTGATTGACTCATCATAAGTTTGAGTGGTGTTTCATTCCATGGCTTCAGGGAAGAGAAGGGAAGAGAAGAGTCTAGGGTCGAAAAGGACAAAGAATCGCAGGTCATCAGAGACGGCAAAGCTTGCAAGTACGCATGGTGCATGGCTTTCTCGAAAGCAAACACAGAAAAGGCCTGTGACAGAAGAGCCAAGTGCAAGAGTTGTTCCAAATCTCATGAGCACCGCAAAGATGGCGAGACTGACCCCTCAACCTCAGGGGCAGCAGTCCGAAGAAATGATGCACATTTCATCGTTTGCAATAACAAAGAGGGGGAAGGATTTGCTCCTAGTAAAGAGGATCCGACCAGAATTCACCGCGGGCAAGTGGACATTTCCCGCCTCCCTTATCAACTTTGGAGAACACCCAGAGTCCGCGATAAAGCGCATAGTTAAAGAGCAGCTCGGAGCAGAGCCAAAAAATGTGAAACTGCTTGATATCCAGTCCTACGGGGACAAGCACTGGGATCTTTGCTTTATCTACGAGGTTTCAATAGATAGCGTCGGAAAAGTATCGCAAGACATCGAGAAAGCGGAGTATTTCGAGCGTGGGAAATTACCACCGGAATTTCGTTCTGACCATGCAGAAGTTCTCGAGAGCCTGGGGTCCAAAGTTTAGGGCCATCGCGCATACGTTAGAACTCCTCCGCTGCAAGATGCGCACTCTCAAAGATGGTGAGGAGGGGCTAGGTCAGAGGGTCTACCCTAGCCCTTGAATCTGGTCGCTGCCTGGACATCATCGACTAACTATCTAATTCTGGCCTTATTTTTTTCACGCAGGTAATTTGTTCTAGCATTCGATGGCTTTGGCAATCTACAGAGCCTTGATTGCAGTTTCCAGACCTTCATTATCATCTGTTTTGAGCAAATCATTTGCTTTCTTCTTCGAAGCTTGTTCGAGTTTGGAAAGTTTCGTTGAGGACTCAAGTGATGAATTTTGAGTTCATCGCAGTGATTTTAGAATTCAGAATGGATATATCCAGATGCTGCCTTTCTTCAAGTGAACTTTATGCAGGCCCAACCAAGTTGCGCCTCAGTTCCCCTGACCCCTTCTACTAACGACGATTCTTGTTGCTGCTGCGACTAGTGTAAAAGATGGGAGGTGGAATTTAGACACAAATCTAGCAATTCCTCACGGTAGTCTGGCTGGAAAAAAGAGAGCCAGCCAGTCAGAATTTTTTTCACTCTCCAGCGACACACTACGATTAGAAGTGGTCCTAATGGAAAAACCCTTTTTGCACTTTCGCTAGGCAAGAGCCGAAGACGGGTACAGACTAATCGGAACTTTATAATATTAGTTACAAGTCGAAAACATCAGATGATAAGCAAGAAGCGTTCTGATTTCTTCTACACTTTGACTGATGATGAAAGGAAAGCACTTGCTTCCATTGAAAGGGTGGAACAAGAGCTTGCCCTAAAGACTATTTCACCATCTTGATCAGATATTGCTCTTGCCACCCCTTGATTCCTTAGGCACGACCACTCTCTTAGAGCGAACTTCCTAAAGATGCTGGCTAGCTAATAGCTAGCGGAGAGAGAAAAAGTAACCAAGGCGGAGTGCGTTGTTGTGAATGAAAAAGATCTTCCTTAGGCTGCAAGTAAAATAGGCTAGTTTCACTTTGGATGTTTCGGACGACGTATCAAATGAAATAGCATGGCTAAAACCTCTCAATAAGAGACTGGGCAAGAGCTTTATCACTATGAAGCAAAGTACTGACTTGACAGAAAAGTGAAGCGCCGTTCGGAGAGAATGAACCAAGGCATGAGCGGTATGATACCAGTGGCTATCATAATCGTGGCAATTGTAGCCATCGCCGGTTACATTGCTCTGGCGCCCGGTCCTACCACAACAGGCAACACAAAGAGCCTCACTTCTACCACAACTCTCGCCTGTTCTTTTGATCAATGCTCCACATCTTCAGCAGCGACGACAATTTTCGCTTGTACAAACTCGCCATGTGTTCAGGGCAATGTAAACGTGGGCCCGCTCTGCCCCGCAGAATATGCAACTACCACAGTGACCTCTGGGACGGCCACGACGACCTACGGCTGCGGGACCAATACAGCGATCTCAGTGAACTATGCCCAGTATTATCTTCTTTTCAGCCCAGCGAATGCTGGAACTACGGAATCTGCATATCTCAATTCCACGGGCTATTTTGCTCTCAATCTTCCAGCTGGAATGTACAAGGTAACAATGCCAAACTGTCCCTGGGCAGGATGCAGCGATACCTTTCCAAAGAACGTGACTGTTCTATCAAATCAGGTAACCAATCTAAACATCACAATCGATACGGGAATCAGATAGCAACTGACTCCTAAAGTCTTTAGGCCGCACGGGGTATTGCCCAATCTCTGCTCTTTAATCTGGATGAGTACATTCTCGCTGATCTTCGACAATTAAATCATCCATACCAATTCTGATTTGCTTTCCCGTCTTGTTATTGTGCTTGGCGAAAGGGAAGGAATTTACGAGTCCTAAAGGCGATAGTTAAGAAGAGACCGCCTTGATGAGATAATCAGACCTTGGCTCAGGCATACATTGCGGGCAGCATAATCTATGGATATCGTCAAAACAGTGCCCCTCAGGCAGAGAAACCCTTGAGCGAGCTTTCCTTAATTACCCGCAACTCCTTCACTTCAATGACGCGAAGGAAAGCCTAAATGACGCAGGAAATATTACCTTTGAATTGCGAAAAATGCAAGCTCAGGACAGAGCATACACGAGTTCGCACGCCCGAGGGAACTATCTCGTACAGATGTCTCAAGTGTGGCAATGTGAGAAGCTCCGCCGATGAAAGCAAAGAGAAAAAGTACCCTAAAGATAACACGATCCCTAGCGGCGTCGGATAGCACCGCTCATTGGCTGACTGGATGGACTAGATACTCCATATGACTCCGCCGCCCTCGAAGAATGTTTGCAAAAGTCATCGCTGTGTGACTTGCTGCTATGGAACAGAGATGCTTCTATTGGAGGATGATGTGAAAAGAATAGAGGGCCTTGGCTTCAAAGAAAACTATTTCGCAGTTGAATCTGACGGCTTTAAAACGCTCAGGAATAGCAGCGGAAGATGTGTCTTCCACGATGGAAAAAAGTGTACAATTTATTCAAATCGACCTGCGGGATGCAAGCTATATCCCATCATCTTCGACGAAGACCTCAACCATCCTGTAAAGGATGGACTATGTCCTTACAGAGATGAGTTTCAGCTTTCATTGAAAGCCAAGCGCGAGTTATCACATGTTTATCTAAAGCTGATTGATGAAAGAAAAGCAAACATTGAAGAGAACTCGCGTTGAGCTTTTGGACAACTCTACTTGCTTTTGGCATCTCTCAAAGCACTGAACACAGCTTCAGGAGTTGCTGGGGCAGTGTGCAACTCGGCTCCCACCTTGGCTAATGCGTCGTTTAGCGCATTGAAGATGGCCGGGTATATTCCAAGCGTGCCGCTTTCTCCAACACCCTTTGCACCGTTGAGAGTAAATGGTGAAGGAGTGTGGATATGATATACTTCCATGCTTGGAACTTCCATTGCAGTTGGAATCGTATAGTCGATAAGGCTCGAATTTAGGACCTGTCCCTCTGGGCCGTACGCGAGCTCCTCATAGATTGCGCCCCCGATGCCATGTGCGACGCCTCCATGGATCTGGCCATCAACTATTGTGGCATTCACAACGTTTCCGCAATCATCTACTATGACAAGCCTTTCTATTTCAATGACTCCTGTTTCTTGATCTACGAGGAGTTGGCAAAGATGAGCCCCACTTCCAAAGGGCAATCCTATCAAAGAGAAATTAGACGATGCCTCAATTGTCCCGGCTCTTTTCATTAGCTCTTCAAAACTCATGAGTTCCCTGCGGCTAACCGTTTCTATCACTTTGCCATGCTTGAAATCTAGATCCTCTTTTTTCATCTTGAGCAACTCCGAGGCTTTGTCTATGATCTTTGATCTAAGCTCTCTGCATGCGTCGATTAGTGCGCTCCCAGCCGTGGCGGCCGACCTGCTGGCAAAAGTTCCGATTCCGGAGGAAACAGAATCTGTGTCTCCCCAAACCACCGATATCCGGTCATTCGGAATCCCAAGCTCCTCTGAACAAACCTGGGCTAGCGTTGTCTCATGGCCCTGCCCGTGGGGAGAAGAGCCGCTAATTACTGTCAACTTGCCATCTTGTGTGGCAATTATCTTTTCGGATTCAGTCAATTGTGCCCCAGTGTCCTCAACAAGCATCGAGACGCCGATGCCTCGTAGAGATTTATCTCTGGTTCCAGGGATGCTTTGCGTTCCCTTTCTATCGCCCACAAGCTCAGAGTATGAAGTCACTTTGGAAAGAGTGTCCAGCAGAAGAGGAAAGTTCCCGCTATCATAGATACAACCAGCCCCGTTATCGTAGGGGAAATCATGGGGAAGAATCACGTTTCTGCGCCTAAATTCAAGGGGATCCAAGTTGAGCTTCCTTGCCATTGCATCCATCGCATTCTCGATGAAGAAGATCGCGTCGGGTCTGCCCGCGCCCCGCACAGGGCCGGCTGGCGCTTTGTTTGTCACGTAGCAAGTTCCGGTAATGTGCACGTTGGGTATCTTGTAGGCGCCAGGTAGAAGCATGATTGTGTGCGGCATCATGATATTGAATGTGCCCATGACTCCGACGTTCCCCGTGACATTGGCCAGAAGAGCGAGCAATCTTCCGTTCTCATCGCAGCCGAGCTCAATCTCGCAGGATTGGTCGCGATCAGATGCAGTTTCGAGCAAATCCTCGGTCCTTGTCGACGTCCACTTGATAGTTAGCCCACTATCTCTTGCAAACAGTGCAGAGAGGAGAAATTCAGGATAGGATTGCGCACCCTTTGTCCCAAACCCTCCTCCTACATCTCTTACTTTGAAGTGAATCTTGGCGGCAGGAACTCTTAGCTCCTTCGCGAGATAACTTCGTATCTTGTGAACCGATTGAACAGAGCCGTAGACCTCGTAAATATCAGAAATCTTGTCATAGGAGACAATTAGGGATCTCGGCTCAATTGGAATCCCGGCTTGTCTCTTTATCACAACAGTAGTCTTGATCGCATGTGCAGCCTTTGCAATGGATCCTTTCGCATCTCCTCTTTTTGCTTCGGAGCGGAGAGCAACGTTGTCACCCCACTCTTCATACACAAGGGTCGAGTTTTTTTTGGAGTCTTCGATCGAGGAAACGACTGGTAGCTCCTCATACTCTATGTCAAATTCCTCCATGATATCTTCCACGGCATACTTTTCTTTCGAGATGAATGCGGCCACGGGTTCTCCATAGTACCTCGCTTTGCCGACCGCAAGCTGATACCTATTTGTAAGCCGCTGTCCAGGCGTCTCAAAGAGCGGGTCTACCTTTCCTACGAGATCACTCCCCGTGAGCGCCGCAATGAAGCAGGGGTTTTTTTCCGCTTTTGAAAAGTCGATGCGCTTGATTAGGGCGTGAGCGTATGGACTGCGCACGATTCCAAGATACGCTACATTTTCAGGCTCGATATCGTCAACGTAGTTTGAAGTGCCCGTCAAAAACCTTGGATCTTCGACTCTTTTGGACAAAGAGACACTCGCATCTTCGTGCATTCTGAACTTCTTTGCCTTAAAAACCTCTAGCATTTAGAGTGTTGTGGCACGTCGTAAAGGCGTGCTTGAATGTTTCCAAGTGCTCTTGATCCACTTACGGACAGCCAGTTCGCCTGAAACGAATCAAGTTGTTTTGCTAAAGCACTCCCTTTTGTCTTTGCATCCTTCGAATCATGAGGAATGTAAAGACGCCGATCAGAGAGACAGCCACCACGATCATTGCGCCTATTTCGATTTCAGTGTCAAGGAGACTAGCTGAAGGACTCAAGTTCGAGCCGGCACCAACTGATACTTGCGGAGTTTGACTGGCCGGAAGAAGCGATGGAGAAGCTAATCCATTGTTTGATCCTAGTTGAGGCGTGGCCGAACCACCATTTGAGCTAGGACTGCTAGTCGAGGAAGCCGCACCCATTCCATAAAAGTAGCATGGCATAATCGCAGAGCTTGACGCTGGGATTGAGCTTGCCCCTTGAGTCGGTGCATTTGCAGTAGCTGGAGCTCCTTCAGCAATTGGCAGACAATAGTTCTGGTACGGAGTGTACTTGAGTGTGATCTGCGCGGAGAATTGAGGCGGAATGATCAAAGCTGTTCCGCTGAATGGGACGTACATTGGCGCCCAGTAAACAGTGACATTGATTGGTTGACCGGCAACCGTTGTGTGGACGGTTGTCACGCTTGAGGGCAGGTTGACATATACCCAGTCCCAAGCGTTGATTTCCACGGGAACGTTGGGAACAGTAAGCGTTGCGATTCCGGCAGAATTGGTCTGGTTCCACATTGCAAAGTTGTTTCCCCAATAGTAGTAGGAACCAAGAGCCTGTGCAGAAACCGATGCGCCGCTTGCCGCACTTCCATTTGGTAAGCTCAACTGTACTGAGATGTGGGTTGAAGAAATGTCCGAGACTTTCTGTGTCGAGATTGTGAGACTAGATGAGCTTGACACCTGCTGGCTCTGGTAACCGTATTCCATGTCCTGCGAACCATAGTATCCAGAGTACGAAGAGCTAGAGTACAGCGCCGTAGCAGTGAAAATGTAGCTACTGGATGGAAGCTCGAACGAAAATGCAGGATACTGACTCTGAGAGCTTGCGACTAGCCCACCAGTTGAGTTGTACACGTCCACTGCAAAATAATTATCCGTGCTATTTTGCATCTGGAGAGAAACCTGGACGTTGTTGAAAGTAGGAGCGCTCACAGCGCTCGCCAGGCCCAATCCTCCGAATCCAAACAAAATGAGGCCAGCAAGCACTCCCAAGAGGGCGAGTGAGGCCAAGGCTCTTATCTTTCTCTTTTCCACGCCGAGCGATTCGATACCTGAAATTATCTGTTTTGATTGTCTGCTCAACTCTTCACACCGTAAAATTGAGTCAATAAGGGGATGAGGGAGTGTTTAATCTTGCCTTCCGAACAGTCGTTTCGAAGATTAGAACAGAGAAATTTCGTGCTCAAATGGATTAATCTTCAGGATAAAGATTACTTATCTGGGAACATATCGCCAGGCAGTTTACGCTGAATGAGGCACTCTTCCCTAGCATAATGGAGGAAAGGAAACAATCCTGCGCATGAATGAGGCTCTCAACTACTATGCATCTGGAGGACATTGTATACTAGTTCACTCGATCGCCTCGGTTTGGGCTACACGACTTTCGAGGACTGGAACAGTGTGGAATCGTTGAATATCCTAAGGCAAAAAACACCTCCTCAATGACTATCGCCTGCATTCTAGCGTAGAATCCATTGCAAGCGAGATCAATCATAGGAATGCAAAACATCCTTGCCGCAAGAAGCACTACTTCAGAAGCTCGGCAAAGAGAAGAAGAAAGTTTTTCAATCACAAACTTGGGCGAAGAGAAACGTTGTCTCAAACAGGTGGGCCTGTTCAACTAGGGTCAGCTACGAGCAAGCTGCCTCCCTACACGAAGAAACTTCTTATGTGGAGTTTTTCAATTGCAATAATCCCGCCAATTGTTCTCATTGCAGCTTTATCGCTGAACAGTCTTTACCTCCTTGATTA
>DAIDAB010000140.1 GCA_027310845.1 bacterium
GAGCGGGGACCTAGGCTCGGTCCCTATATCATGGACATCGGGCCGGCGAAGGTAGCTCAGAAACTTAAAGACATGGCTTCAGCCTAAGCATTTTTGCTAACTGGGCCCGTAGCCTAGCATGGATTAGGGCGTTGATTTCCCGGTTGTGGAAAAGCGCATGCCTCCGAAGCCGAAGGTCGTGGGTTCAAATCCCACCGGGCCCGCCAGTAACGAAGGTTCATAGCATGCATTTTTCTCATATACATGATCACCCATGTCGACAATCGAACTAGTAGTCTTGATAGAATCCTTTGACGCGCTAAGCAATGAGCAGACTCGAACTTATTACACGAACAATCTCGATGATTTCTTCGAGACGAGTTGAAAATTAGAGGCTTCTCTTTTTGCTAAGTGCGTGATCCGATCTGGCAACATCGAAGTATTTCCCTCAGATAGATTTCGTGGGTTTCTTGGCGGACTAATTACAAATGACAATCTCAGCGAGATTGTTCTCTTAGGCAACGCAGTTTGACAATTGCACAATATCATTGCAAAGAAACATTGAGAAAAGTATTGAAATAAATCATTACGATTGAAAAACTTTACGAGCCGATGAAGAATGAAAGATCAACCGAGAGTAGATAAATCCGTTCCGTTGCAGCTGACCTTCTTTACCCCTCGGGCAGCCGGCCAGTTGCGTTCGATTTCTCCAGGAAGGAGAGGATGAGTGTATTGAAATTGGACTCCACAAGACTAGAAGCTGTCCAAAGGACGACCAGGCTACCACGATTTCCTGATTGAAACGCTCAGTATTCCCCCTATCACTATTGCGGAGATGACCAGAGCAGCTATGGATTCTGTATAGTCGAGGCCTCCAGACCCGACGCTTGATGAGCCAATAATCGTCGGAAAAGTTGTACGCGTGTTGTGCTGAATTGAATTTGTATCTTCCGAATTTGTTGGTCGCAAACTCGTCGTTGAAGAATACAAAGTGTGAGAACTCTCAGTGGACGAGGTAGGGTCAGAAGAGCTTGTGCTCTTCGCTCTGGAAAAGCTGGTCGAAGTTGCAGTCGTTTGCTGCGAGACGGAGGAAGTGTTCGTTGTGGTGGAGGAAGTTGTCTGCAAGATGTTGATCTCTGTCGAATTATTGCTGCCAGCGTGAAGGCTATCGCCTTGATAATAAGCCGTAATGTTCACCACACCAGTACCAGATGGTGTGAGTGAGAATGAGCAGGTTGATGAATCATTGTTAGAATTATCGCTATTCAAATTTGCCAACGCGCAGTACCCTATAATTGATGAATTTGTCGCGAAGTTCACGGTTCCGCTGGGAGCTCTGAAAGGAGATGAGGAGGGCTGGATGCCGGTCACGGTTGAATTGCAAGTTACTGTTGCGTTTTGTTCTGTATAGCAGGTCAAATCCGTGCTTGTTTGCTCGATCCAGATTACGTTGTAGTACACAGATTGCATGTTTGGTCCGTCAGTACTAAAGCCATACTCGACACCATTCGTGCTTGGATTGTACGAATAAGCTGTTTGCACATTCCAGCCCATTGAAAGATTTTCATTGGATTGCACACTCCCATTTCCGCCATTCTCATTAAATCCCCAAAGCCAAGTTCCGTTGATTTCCTGTCCAACACATGCTCCCATCTGGTATCCAGGAGTGTTTGAACTTAACCAGACTGACCCGTTTGCTGTGTTTCCTTGAGAGCTATTCGCAGAAGTGTGCAGGACAAATGAAACATTGTAACCTTCGCTTGCTAGAGCAGTGAATGTTACACCCGCGTTTGCGATGACATCAATTTTCTGCATTCCGGTGTCAACGGTAAACGAATCAAAGTTAGCGCTATATTCATTCGGACATGACCCAGGAGGGTTCCCCATCGCCGCTGAGCTCCTTAGTCCATAGCTCGGGGCATAGTTTGGGGAAAGATAGCTCAAGCCGAAAAGCAGTGCAAGCAAAACTAGAGCTGAAATAGAAAGCATTCGATAAGAGCTGTTCCTATTTCGCAATGCGCTCAAAGTATGCTGATCTCAAACCCAAGTTAATGCGATTAGCTGATCTTTATTGTGTAATCTTCCTTCATAAGACGTCTCGTATCGAGCCCGTCTCTAGGCTATCAGGAGAGTGGCGATAAATATCAAATGAAGGGCCGATTTCAGTAAGTCACCAATGTTGTTCGCACTTTCTACAATTAGCGAGGAAACTCGCCAGTACTTCTGTTTCGTTTGGAGCTAGTGATGCGGGTACTTGAAACATCATTTTGGAAATAGGAATATGGGAATGAGAAACAATAACAAACTCCCATTGATTGCACCTCGGAAGGAAATTCTTCAAAGAAGGTTGGTTCGCACATCGCACCTACGTATATCATTGAAAAGGTTCGCAAGATCTAATCTAGTCTCAAGAATAAATTGAGTGATTTAGTGAATTCTAACTTATCGATAATCTGTGGCAATCTTATGTAACACAATGCGATTGCAAGCGTCTAGAGATTTGTCATAGAGAGATGTTTTTGTTTCCGCCAGTCGTGTTCTTGTAAATGCTTCTAAAATGATCGAATACGTGATCTAGCAAGGATTATAATTATTAGGCACCATGTTATCTAGATCACGAGTTTAGTCTCCATCTTGAGGAAAGCTTATTCTGCATATTTTCTGGTTGGATTCTTTACTTTCCTTTTTCTTCCATTAGCCTTTGGAGTCTTTAATTCGGCCTTTGGCCAGCAAAACACCACTGTCACATACTATCTGAATGTACACGGCAATGTACCCTCATCAACGTGTTCCGGTTCCCAAGACGTACTCGGGAGCTTGGATTCTACTTCACCTACGGCAAACTCTGCTCGCTTGAATCAAAATGGCTCCGTCTGGAACACTTTTTGCACTCCCGTTCCCATTGTAATAGGAAACCCTTTGACAATAACATCGGTCAAACTGACTCTCTTTGTATGCTGCGGCGACAAATCTCGATATGCACTACTTCCTCAATTGGTTGACAATAGCACTTCTTCTCCGACGATCCTAGCTAGTTCAGGCGGCTTCATAGACAGCTCAGCCAGAGGAGCCTCTTGTCAGTCTCCGACGAAGATTGCGGTAGACATTCCGGTCAACCGCAATGCGACGCTCACGTCCGGACAGGTTCTTGTTTTGCAATTCCAATTTGATGGTCATCGGAATCCTACTGTATGCACCGGCTCCTCCGGCATTCCATTGCTATTTCAGAACACGCTTTCTTCTATTTCTATAACAGGGACAGCAACAGTCGCTACTAGGACATCGACCACTACGAGTGAAAGGACATCATCTGCAACAACCACCTCGAGCACGTCCACCACTTCAATCAGCACTATTCAAGCAAGCTCGACTTCGACTGATAGTTTCATTCTACCCCCTCCAACGACCACACACTTACTAACGATGAGTCACACAACATCGACAGGGACCAATATCAATTACTCTCTGTGGATCTCAGTTGTAATGGCAGGGTTGGTTGTGGTCGCTAGCTCAGTCATAGCGCTTGGAGGAAGAAGGAGCTAAGCGCAGGTTAAGTGAGTGACTCTTTCGAAATGATCAAGGGAAAGGAATGAACCATGTCGGCCGGAGGAAATACCATCCTCACGGGGGAGAATCAGAGCAAAGGGAGCGGAGTTCTAACCGATAAACCTATCGGAATGACTGGAATTGTATACAGCTAACTAATCAAATGTGAAGAAGAATGGCTAAGAGCATGAACTCAATATCAATTTCAAATAAAATGCCTTAGATAGTATCAGCCAATCTGCAAAACTGAGAGGTTCTAGAAGTAAAAATGAGCCCTTATAACACATCAACGACAAAGAAGGAAGAATTTTACACGATTGGAAATGCAAATGATCAGAGTAAATATCTAGGGCAGCGGACAGCTATTGAGTGGGTCGGTTTCTTTATCCCTCACCTAATCTCAGGAATGAATTTGCTCGACTGCGGTTGCGGCTTGGGCTCGATTACTCTTGACTTAGCTCGTATAGTTTTTCCAGGGCATGTCATTGGAATTGACCTTGATGATGATCAATTGGATTTTGCACGATCTGAAGCAGATCGTCGCGGAGTGAAAAATGTCCGTTTCGAGAAGGCAAGCGTTTACAAACTCCCATTCGCGGATTCATCATTTGATGCAGCGCTTGCCCACACCCTGCTAATGCATCTAAACGATCCTCCAAAGGCTCTCAAGGAGATGCGTCGAATCTTGAAAAAACCCCGAGGGGTGATAGGAATCTTCGACGACGATTTCGGAAGTTTCTTTTTCTCTCCATCAACACCACTATTGGAGAAAGCAACAAAGCTGCTTATCAAGATAATAGAGATGAACGGCGGCAGTCCGTTCTACTCTCGAAATCTTCGCCACCTACTCTTGGAAGCTGGATTCACTAAGACGGAAGGGCATGCTGTCGCCGCAGAATACTATGGTACGCTTGAGGAGACAAAGCGCTTCGCAGATACGTATGTCCGAGTCATTCTAAGACAACTATCTAACAGGCCCGTCAAAAGCGATAGCAAGTTGACAGATCACAAGCTGATTGATGAAATAATTACGGAAGTGAGATCGTGGGGAGATCGGCCGGACGCTTTTCATGCAGTCATGTATTGCGCCGCTCTCGGATGGACATGAGTCTGAAACATTTTTAGTGGCGCGCGAACCATATCGCCTTCCAATAGCGCCTGAAAAACGTTCGAATACTAGATGACCGCGGATGTCTAGGCTATGATCTTTTTTAATCGAAAAGATTGGCTTCTGAATTCTAAAGCATGTCCATAAGATAACCACGACCTCATTTTCTTTCCAAATTAATCAGACCAATCGAGATTACATGAATCGGCTTGCATGAGGGCAATTCAAGACATACGCGTGGACTCTAATCGAAGGATTGAAATCATGGATAACATACGCTTGATGAGTGGAATCGACTTGATAACATGCTGCAGAAGGGCCTTGTGGCAATCATTCCATTTCAATCTCTGATTTTCAGTTGGAAAGGCTCCTCCTGGAAATTGACTTCGAACGAGTATCACGACAACACGAATGAGAGCCCGGGCACGCGTGGTATGATACTTGATTACGTTAGAGCTCATCCCGGAACCCATCTTCGCGAGATCGGCCGAGGACTGGGATTAGCAATGGGAGATCTTCAATACAACCTCGATGTCCTAGAAAAGCAACACGCGATATCATATGCTAGGCATGGCACTTACAAGTTTGTTTTACCTTATGGCATGTTTGGTGAAAAGCAGAGTGTGATTCTAGGTGCACTTTCAATTGAGAGTCAGCGGGAAATTATGCTTTCTCTTATAAAGAATCCTAGACTTTCGCAGAGCGAACTTGCGCGGATAATGGGCCTCACTCCTCCAACGGTCGCATGGCATATGAAACAACTGATAGCCCAAGGAATAGTTGAACGCATCGAAAACGGCAATGTCGTGCGATTCCGAGTAATAGGAAATATTGAGGAGATCGAGAGATTTATACAGCACTATCATCCGACTTTCTGGGAAAAATGGTCCAGCAGTCTCGCCGATACCATCCTGGACTTGTCATTAAGCGGTAATGATCAGCAGTAAATTGTCATGATAATGAGGCTTGAGAAAATGATAATCGCATTGCCATACGACGGATTTGATCTGGAAGAATTGGTGAGTCTCGCAGTCGGCGTCTTCGCAACAATTCTCTTGGTAATTTCATTGATGTCATATCGTAAAACAAGACTCCGAAAGTTGCTGCTGGTTTCTGCAGCGTTCGGGCTTTTTGCAACCAAGACATTCTTGCATCATCTAAAC
>DAIDAB010000141.1 GCA_027310845.1 bacterium
TGATCCATAATGGCAATCTTTTTCTCTGCCTCACGAGGAGAACATTCCGTTTGAAGAATTAGGAGAGGTGACCGCCATGGAGGAAACAATGCATCTCGTGAAACCGGATTGGCTAAAGGTCAGGCCTCCAGCTGGGGATAACTACAAGAGGATAAAGTCGTTATCTGAAAACCTTGGTTTACACACTGTTTGTGAGGAAGCTCACTGCCCGAACATCGGAGAATGCTGGGGAGGCGGAACGGCAACCTTCATGCTTCTTGGAGACGTATGCACTAGGGGTTGTAGATTCTGTGCTGTGAAGAGCGGCAATCCACATCAGCTTGTGGATGAATTTGAACCTGTCAAGATTTCAGCCGCATTGAAAGAAATGGATCTCACTTATGTCGTTCTGACTTCTGTCGACAGAGATGATCTTCCCGATGGAGGGGCCACTCACTTTGCTCAGACGATTCGGGAAACTCGAAACAAATGCCCCGAGATGCTGATTGAAGTGCTAACCCCCGACTTTCAGGGCGACGTGAAGTCTATTGCAACCCTTGTCGATGCTCATCCTGATGTTTTTGCGCACAACTTAGAAACTGTGGAGCGACTGCAATCAAAGGCAAGGGACCACAGGGCTAGCTATTCCCAGTCCCTGAACGTTCTAAGAACAGTCAAGGAGCTTGACAGGAGCATCTACACAAAATCTTCGTTGATGCTTGGGCTCGGGGAGACCGACGAGGAAGTCGAGCAGGCCATGAAGGATCTAAGAGAGGCGAAAGTGGACATTCTTGCGATTGGACAATACCTTCGACCATCCCAATGGCATCTAATTGTCGAGCAATACATCGCTCCATCAAAGTTTGAAGAATTCAAGCAAATAGGAGAGTCTCTAGGCTTTGAATTTGTAGCATCTGGACCACTTGTCAGAACGTCGTATCGCGCTGGAGAGTACTTTCTTGAGAACTTGATTCGGAGACAAAAATCTCCTGATTTAGGCAAAACGCGAACAGACGCATTTCATTCGTCATAGAGTCAACACGAAAAACTTCCCTAGAATGCAGGCATTCAGATCAATCTTTAGAGAAGTGTGATGGATTAGAATTGAAAACTACTGAGCCAGTCGAGATTCTGCCTGGGCTCTACCAAATACCTATTCCGATACCCTTAGAATCTCTTCGCAGTGTCTTCGTTTATCTCGCTGTTGATGGGAAGCACAATTTGCTGATAGACACTGGGTGGTCAAGTAAAGAAGCCAGAGAAGCTTTGGAGCAAGCGCTGAGTTCTGTCGGCCTGTCTTTGAGCAAACTCGAGAACGTTGTTGTATCGCATTTGCACCCGGATCATTTCGGGTTGGCTGAAGAAATCAGACACGAAGCACCCAACTCACGCTTGATAATGCACGAGGCAGATGCCGCTTGGATTCTGAATACTAGAAACGAGTTCGAACAGTTCATGCGAGAGCTTCACAATTTCCTAGGAGTGCATGGGATGCCAAGTTCTGAGCTTGTTGCAGTGAAAGATGCATCGCTCAAGATGCTCAGCTTCTTCAGACCACCAAAGCCCAATTTCATCGCAAAAGGTGGCGAGATACTTCAGGTGGGCAAAAAGTGGAGATTCCAGTTAATACACACGCCCGGCCACACGATAGGAAATTTGTGTCTATACGATCTATCTGGTTCCAAGGTATTTTTCTCAGGAGATCATGTGCTCCCGACAATAACTCCGAATATTTCTCTCAGCCCGAGATACAACGGCGATCCACTAGGTGATTACATGGATTCTCTAAAGAGCATCGAAAAACTCGATGTCGGTCCAGTTTTACCTAGCCACGAGTATGTGTTCTCGAATCTGAAAAATAGAATCGTCGAGATACTCGCGCATCACCGCGAAAGGCTTGAAGAAGCGGTTTCTATATTTGACAAGTCTTCAGAAGATAGTCTCTCGGCTTATCAAGTCGCAATAGGCTTGCATTGGATGTCAGGATCTTGGGATTCGATGAGTGCCTGGGAACGGCGCGCGGCCTTGATGGAAACTCTTGCGCATCTTCAGTATCTCAAGAATCGAGGTAAATTGATAGAGGTGCAAGAGGGACAGAAAGACAAGCAGAGAATTAGCTACTCAATTATCAAGAATGGTAGTAAAGAGAAATCAAGTCTAGCAAAGTGATGCACTTAGGCAACCGCCCTTTCCGAAATGATTGCACTGCCCGCCTTGATCACATTGGCAATGTCTTCATCCTGCATGCTAATTGGCTGTAGTATCGGGAGGTTGAGCCCCGATTCCGCATAATCTTCGATTCTGTCTCGAACTTGATCTTCGGTTCCGCAGACAGTAAACGATTCGATCATTTCATCTGTTATGTGCGAGGAAGATTCTGAGAGGTTGCCTTTGAAATAGTTCTCCGCAACAGGTCTCTTTAAGGCAGGATCGATTCCAGTTTCTTCGTAGAGATAATCATCCTGAACTGAGAGCATATAGTTCACAAAAGTATCCTTTTTCGCAGACCGCAGGGCTTCATCTTTAGTCTTCGAGACGAGCGTGAGCATATACGCAGCGATCTCAAGGTCAGTAATGTTCCTAGAGTTGCGCTGTGCAGAAGCTCTTATCTCGGCGACAATTCTAGCAAGCGATTGACGTGACTCGCCGCCCTTTGCAATGTAGCCATCAGCATACTTCCCTGTAAGGGCCAGCATCTGCCTCTTCCAGCCGGCGATGTATATTGGAATGTTCGAATGTGCCTTCCCCGGAATCGACTTTACATTCTTTAGCGAAAAGACCTTTCCCTGATAGCTCAGGCGCTGTCCATCCCAGATCTTTCTGCATATCTCAATTGCTTCCTTTAAAGCAGCAATTGGCTTTTCGTGGTTTATTGCCATGAGATCTAGCCGCATCGGAAAGCCGGTTCCCAGACCTAGAATCGCCCTACCGTGGCTAGATTCTTGTAGTGTCAGCATGGACATGGCAAGCACTACAGGATGCCGAGTGTATGGACTCAGGCAGGCCACGCCTAGTCTCATTTTGGACGTGGCCTCTGCAGCTGCGCTCAAATATGATAGCGCGTCTCGAGCAAAGGAGTGATCATGCAACCACAACCCATGGAAGCCTAGCCCTTCAGCTCTGACCGCATGCTGGACAATCTGCCTGACAGGAAGGTCCGAGTTAAAGCCGATTGCAACCTTCATTATGAGCACTTACCACTGTTGCGTGGTAATTAAGCCATTCTGGGGGCAAGATCAGTAGGGGTTCCCTAGAGCCGCGAAAGCCCAAAAGAATATTGTAACAGATTGAAATCGCCCCCCAATCAAAAAGCGGATTAAGCAGAACTCATAGTACACAATGAATTCTTGCGCCTTGTGGAAAGCGCATCCATGCAGAAGATCTTTTCATAGCTGGTCTAGAGAAATGGTTAGTAGAGAAGCAATGGCTTTGGACTCATTTCATGCTTGAACCCTGCTGCATAAAGGTGCTGAACAAAAACGTAACCAAAGCTTAATTTTTTCCGTGCGACATTGTACACAGCGGTTACCATTTGGTAATGTTTTTTCCTTAGAATCATAGGAGAAACTTACTCTTTGGAATGCTTGGGAATATACCTCTAATCTTTGAAAGAGAGTGCCCAGACTCCCCTTTTCTCACAGGAGTACATTCTGCGCTGCTTTAGGAACAAGTATCCGCAAAAGAAAGTGCAGATCATCTGACTAGGCATCTTCACTCATGTCTTGACAGCCATAAATGAGACTCTAGGCATAAATCCAAGTAAAGGTTGCAAAAAATGAGGCCTTCATGAAGCAATTCGGCATTGCAGAAAGCCAAGTCGAACGAAAAGATCCAGTGGGCAACGGCGATCTTGGCCCCGACAGGAAAGTGAGCTATATTGTCAGACTATTCTCAGATGGTCCCGACGAATATGATTTTCTTCTCAAAATCCTTAGCCTTGGCCGAGATAATTATTGGCGCGAGAGCTTGATTCAGGAGGCAGATCTCAAACAGGGAAACTTGGTACTGGACATTGCATGTGGAACTGGCCTCTTGACATTTCAGTTTGCGAAAAGTGGCTCATATGTCATAGGCGTTGACGTAACTAGAGAAATGCTTCAAAGGGCGAAGGAACTCACGCGGCATAGGATCTGCGACGTAGATTTCATTCAAGCACGAGCCGAGAATCTTCCGTTACGTTCTGATGTTTTTGATGTTTCATCAATAAGCCTAGCTATGCGGAACGTGAGCAGTCAAAGAGAGACACTTGATGAAATGCGAAGATGCACAAGGAGAGGATCAAAAGTCATGAGCCTAGACTTTGCCAGACCTAGGAACTTGTACTTTAGACCATTTTACTACTTTTATATTTTCAGACTACTTCCCGCAATAGGGCTCATCATCTCTCGGCACTGGAGCACTATTTTCCTCTATCTTGCGAACTCTATTCAAAGATCACGCGAACCTGAACAAATCGGAACCACGATGCTGCAAGTGGGTCTTGAGGAGCCGTTCATCAAAAGAATGACACATGGTGTTACCGCCCTAGTTTCTGCCAAGAAGAGATAAGAAATCGATTTATGCGTCGCTCAAACACGCCGAAGGATCTGATATGTTGGTAGAAAGACATTGAAGCCCTCCTGGTATTCAATGGAGAAGCGTGGGAAACTATACGATTTCCTGAATCTGCTCCACGCTCCTTACACATTCTGGCATCTATCTTATGTCCTCCTTGGCATTGCATTGTCACCACATATATTTCTAGGGAGGTCTGTTGCGACAATGGTTGCATTTTTCTTGGGTCTAGGCATAGGTGCTCATGCGCTCGACGAGACAATGGGCAATCCCCTGAAGACAAAACTATCAATGCGCGCTTTGTACGCAATTGGGCTCAGCGCTCTGACAGTCGCAATGGCGATTGGTTTGTACTATACAATCACATTGTCAATCTTCTTGTTTGCATTAGTTGTGATTGAATCATTTTTTGCAATCACATATAACCTTGAGACGTTTCACAGCAAATTACATTCGACTCCGATCTTTGCCATTTCGTGGGGATCAATCCCATTTTTGACGGGATATTTCATCAACACTCTGACGCTTACACCGGCAGCTTTGTTGATGGCATTTGCCGTTGCTCTCTTGACATTTGTCCAGAAAACACTCAGCACTCAAGCTCGGCTTGTGAGAAGAAACATTGCATCAGTCGATGCGCTAAGACTCGACTCTGGCGGGCACGTTCCTATTACTTCTGCCGAGCTCATTGCGCCTGCTGAAAAATCCCTAAAGGCACTCACGATCATGATATTTCTTATCTCCGTGGCTCTTGTTTTTGCTTTGCACTAGCCTCCAGATCATTTGACTTCCGATTCTTGCGTAGTGTCTCATATTGTTTGAAAATCAATGCTGATTGTCAACAGTTTTTGACCCGCATTTACATGTGAATCACTTCGAGTCTCACACTCATTGGTGGAATGATGGCAATCGAAACACTGCTACTTCTGGCAGGATCTCCAGCAGTCGCCGCTGCAATAGCCATAACAGCGTATGCGCTTGTTTCTAGGAGAAAGCGTGCAAGTTCAGTTCAAGTTACACAATCGGATGAATCTCAGCTAGTAGTTTCACATGAGGAGAGTGCGTCTAAACCTTTCACTTCGGTTGACCACGCGCCGAGCAACTCTCCGACGCAAGTTTTGCCAATCCCTGCAGTGAATGCGGCGAATGTTCCCGTCGCGAGCGCCCCACTACAAGAAGCACCAGCTCCATTTCCGGAGGAAGTAAATCCCACATCGAGTACATCAACTCCCACTG
>DAIDAB010000142.1 GCA_027310845.1 bacterium
CTTTTATAGAGATGTACCTCAGAGCTTTTCACCCGTGTATGTGTGAAGCAAAACTCCGATGTCGGGCCCAAACAACTTTGGGTCTCCCCACGCGTGAAAAACAAAGATAGCCGTTTTGAAAATCAGCGCTCTACTGACGCATTGCAGATCAAGCATTTTCCATTGACGTGCATGGTAACTGGAGGTAGATCCTGATAGTGCGGGTGTCTTTCACACTGCATACATGGTCGATAATCCGCACTTTTTGAAACCAGCACTCGCAGATTGCTCATTTAGATTCACTCAAACCAGAGATCTTCGTAGATCAAAATAACTGCTCCGACTCTAGATGGTTAAGTTCGAGTTCCACTGCCAAGCCGCCGCAACATAGACTGATACTCGGAGACTTGGCACTCTTGAAAGTTTGGAATTTCTTTCCTTCATCACTAACTCTTGCATGCTCAATTCGAAGCAATTGATCGTTTACGAGCTCATGCACTTGCTTGTAGCAGGTGCTCATCGGCATTCCATTCTTCTGGTTAATTTCTTCTATAGCTTTCTTTGATTCCATCGTCGATAAAAGTATCCTCCTAGCGTACTTTTCAGACATTGCGCGCAGAATTGCTTTCCTACCCTCTTGCCCCATAACCATCATTGTAAACTCACCTAGTCATCGCAAAGCAATTTTCACAATGACCATATATAGAATGGGGATGATGCGTATGCACCCTCCGTCCATTACCCAGATAGGAGTTCTGTCTTTAGCTTCGGAGAGACGGACAGGAATACTGTTTTGTCCATGTTCTACACGCCTGAACGCATCAGCGAATTGAATTTGATAGACTCTTCCGGTGACGAATGCTAATTTGATCGGAAATGGTTAAAGTTGAGCCTTTGACTCTTTGAAATTGGCAATCTTTATGCGAGATCCAACGTTATTTTTGCGAAACGAGTACGAAGATTTGGCTAGAAAGGAGCTTGATTGGAAACTCCGAGTTCTGCAAGGCCCAAGCACGCCTTGGTGCATCGTTGATAGAAAGAAAGTGCTCATGTTTTGCTCGAACAATTACCTAGGTTTGAGTAACCATCCCAAGTTAAAGGAAGCGTCAATTAAGGCAGTACAGAGCCACGGCGCCGGCTCAGGATCAGTGAGACCAATAGCTGGCAACATGGATCTGCACGTCGAACTGGAAAAACGCCTTGCGCGCTTTAAGCATGCTGAAGCTTCTTTGACTTTTCAGACAGGTTTTGCCGCAAATTCTGGCCTAATTCCGCAGCTTGTCGAGGAAGGGGACGTAATAATCAGCGATGAGTTAAACCACGGCAGTATCATAGATGGAGTGAGACTAGCCCGAGCTGAAAGAGCAGTTTACAAGCACACGAACATGCATGATTTGGAGCGCGTTCTAAATGAGATAGAAAGACACTCTCCCGCATACAGAAGGATATTGTTGATAACAGATGGTGTCTTCTCGATGGATGGAGACATTGCGCCGCTCGATGAGATTGCAAAGCTCTGTGCCGAGCACGGCGCGATGGTCTACGTCGATGATGCACATGGTGAGGGAGTCCTTGGAGAGGGAGGAAGAGGCATAGTTTCCCATTTCAAGCTTACAAGAGACAAGGTGCATATTGAGATGGGAACATTCTCAAAGGCCTTTGGTGTAGTTGGTGGACACATCTCTGGTTCCCAAGACCTCGTCAACTTTGCATACAACAAATCTCGCACATGGCTCCTGAGTGGATCTCACCCTCCGGCCGTAGCTGCCGCATGCATCGCAGCTATCGATGTCTTAGAGAATGAACCAGAGCATGTTGAGAAACTCTGGGAGAACACGAAATACTTCAAGAAATCAATGAAAGATCTCGGGTTTGACATTGGAAATAGCGAGACGCCTATCACTCCAATAATGGTGGGAGAAAGTACTGTTGCAAAGAAATTGAGCTCAAGACTGTTTGAAGAAGGAGTATTTGCCCTGCCTATTGTCTACCCGATGGTAGCGCTCAACAAGGCGCGAATAAGGACAATTATGAACGCAGCGCTCACAAGAGAGGACCTAGACTTTGCAATTGAGGCTTTCACAAAGATAGGTAAGGAGTTGAAAATAATATGAATGCGCCGGATCGAAAACTAATAGAACGGGATTTCACATCATTTTCAATGCTTCTGTTGATCTAATTATTCTCCGAGGACATGTTGATGGTAGTGTTCCACCGGCATGAGAGATCCGAAAGCTCTCTGCACAACCTCACTTAGAGAGGGGTGTATGTGCATAGCTTCATTGACAAGAGAGTAGTTTCTGTCCTGGGTATACATCACATTTATGATCTCCTGAATCAAGATTGAAGCTTGAGGTCCGATGATGTGTGCGCCTAATATTTTCCCCTCTGATTGATCGATGATCACCTTGACAAAATAATCCTTGACATTCATAGCTTCTCCCTTCGCCGTATCTTCATACTTTTGAAAGCCTATCACGATCTTCTCCTTGCCGTATTTTTCCAGGGCTTCTTTCTCCGACATTCCCACGCTTGCTATCTCTGGGTAGGTAAAAACTGCATGTGGTATTGCGTGGTAGTCCACTTTGACCTTTTCTTTCAAAACAGCGTTATAGTATACCACCTCAGATTCGTAATTAGCGACATGCTTGAACAGGTATCTTCCATCGGCGTCGCCAAAAGCCCAAACATTTGGCTGCGAAGTTTCAAGATAATCATTGACCTCAATCCAGCCGTGTTCCGTGGTCCTTATCCCACCCTTTTCTGGATGAAGTATTTCGGTGATTGGGCCTCTGCCTGAGGCTATCATTATTTCATCGGTTTCGATTCGAACTTTCTGCAGAGTTTCTCTATTAACTGCGATTAGAATCTTCTTGTCCTTTGAAGAATTCTTACTTGCCTCCTTCACTTCGTGATTTGTGAGAATCTTGATGTGCTTTCGAAGCTCATTCAGGGCAAGAGAGGAGACTTCAGGCTCCTCTTCAGGCAAAAATCTAGAGTTTCTTCCAATTATCGTAACCTCTGATCCCATGCTTGAGAAAAAGTGACCATATTCCGCTGCAATGTATCCGCCTCCTATTATAGCGAGGCTTTTAGGCAGAGTAGTAAGTTTGAGCACGCTGTCGCTTGTTAGGTATCCAACAGCCTCCAAACCTTGTATCGGCGGAATGATAATCTTCGAACCAAGGCAAAGGAAAATCATCTTCGAAGTTATCGTTTCGTTTTCAACTTTGAGAGTGTAAGGGGAGACAAATTCAGCAACTGAATGGTAGTAGTCAAGATTAGGCGAGTTGGATAGTCCTTCACGGATCGAGTCGATGTCTTTGTAAATCAGTGCCCTCATCCGCTCCATGATTTTCGAGAAATCCACCTTCTTGATTTCCACCTCTACGCCTAGTTCCATTCCTTCTTCAAGTGTCCTAACTAGCTCAGCTGGGTACAGAAGGATCTTTGAAGGTATGCACCCCCTAGTGAGACAGATTCCTCCAGGCTCGTCCTTGTCTATGACGGCGACCTTCATGTCGGGATTACGTTGAATCATCGGATCCACGAGATACATCGCGGAGCCAGTTCCAATCACGATCAAATCGTAATTCTTCATTTCAATCCCTTGGAAGTTATTCCTACCAAGTAATATCTCCTTCGTCTAGCATGATCTCGGATGTGCCTATAACCCATCCCTATTTGCCTTCACTCTTGTCTATTACCTGGCCCAATTACCTTGGGCAAGCCACCCTCTCTCCTTTTGCTTTGCTTGCGCCACGGGCACAACTCTGCACTCATGATTATCTCAGCGCGGATCCGGAATGGGAGCCATTGAAATGGAAACTTGATCCGCAACGGAAGATCTTTTGGGGCGCTCCCTAGAGATGATTCAATGAAGCTAGCCCTGTCGTTTCTATTACTACTGGAGAACCAGTTCCAGTAAAGAAGCAAAAGAACGATCCCTGAAAGAATCGAACGCGTTCTTTCCGTTGAAAGACCTCAGAAAACATTTCATTTAGAACACATATTCCGCAAACCTTCTTGATGGTTCCTAGAATCTGTTCTCGCAACAAGCTGTTCCTTATGACGAGTAGGAAACCAACTCATAAGTAGAGGGTATGCAATGGCTTTGGAGAGCTAGATACAGAAATTCCATTGAAACTAAGGAAAGCTACAATTCCTCAATTGAATCAATTGAACACATACAGGATACCCAAGCAGAATAGGCTTCATTACAATTCTTGTTTTGCTCCCTAGCTTTATATTTTCTCCCCCCTAACACATTTTTCACCGGCGCGCGCGTATTCTGCCTTAAGCTAAAAGGATCCACAAAGAAACAATGCAAAGTCCGACGAGCTCGAAATGGACTCATATCGATTTTCGACCATGATGGTGCTGGAGATAAGTTATTATCGAGTCATCTTCTATGCTGGTTTTCGCAAATTACAGATGCCTCTCTTACACCTCGGTCGCGAGGATGGAATCCCTGACGGGCAGCCATTTGATGTGAGCGCAGAGCTTGTAGCAACGGGAAGGACTTGCGTCATAGGAACAAGCGGCAGTGGCAAGAGCTACACTGTGGGTGTAATTTGCGAAGAGCTATGCAAGAGTCAGATTCCCTTTGTGATTATAGATACTGAAGGAGAGTACTCAGGCCTCAAGGAAAAATACGAAGCAATATGGATTGGGGATGACGAAAAGTGCGACCTGAACTGGAAGGGCCTTGATCTCAATATACTGGCGCAGAACGCGCTCGATGCCGTTCCTCTTATCATGGATCTCTCTGAGGCAGACAGGCCGAAAGACAAGGTCGGAAAATTCCTTTCCGCATTGTATCAAGAGATTTCAAAGCGCAGAACACCATATCTCGTAGTGCTCGAAGAGGCAGACAGATTCGCACCCCAAGCAGGACAGAGGCTAGAGATATTCAACGAAGTAGCAAGAAGGGGAAGAAAACGCGGGCTAGGACTCATGCTTTGCACGCAGAGGCCTTCACTAGTAGACAAGAATATCCTTAGCCAATGCGCCAACCAGATAATTGGAAAGCTAGTGATAAAGAACGACCTGCAATCGGTGGCTCAATTTTTCCCCGGCCACGGGCTTCCAAACCAGCTCACATCACTTGGTCCTGGACAGTTCTTCATCATGGGAGGATTGTCTCCAGTTCCCGCGCTGGTCAAATTCAGACAAAGAGAAACAAGACACGGCGGAATCACTCCAAGACTCAGCACGCAGTCAGTCAGACCCACAATTGAAAGGATTCTTGCAAACCTGAGGGGAAATATCCTAGTTGCGAAAGAAGAGCCAGTCCTTGGATTACCACTCCTGATAGAGCCGCCCGATGTTCCGCCACTAATCAGGGTTGAAAAGAGCTTTAAGTATTTCGGTGAAAGGGAGAATATCGTTAGGGTAGATCTCCAGTACAGGCCGCTGGTTGAAGTCGCTGTCAGAATCAGAACTGGACTTTTGAAAAAGAAATTCGAATTGATGAGCTTTTTCCTTGATGGCATGACGGGGAGGATAGTAGGACTCGAAGATCGCTTAATTTTCCGCGGTGGATTGGAACGCTTTTTGGGCCTTGAAGGGCCCCTGGTCGCAACCTTAAGGGCGCTATCTCC
>DAIDAB010000143.1 GCA_027310845.1 bacterium
GTAGTATATGTTGGAAGATTTTCTTCTTCTGAATCTTGCAGATTAGCCAAACGGGCCAACCGGATAGGGGATTGCCGCGTTCCTGATAAGTAGGGTGGAGATGGCCGACAATAAGGCGTTTGCAATCCGAAAATTTTGGCAGCGGCCTTGTGTGCCCGTGCATGATCAGATTTTCCCCGACAACAACACCACTTGCGTCTGCGAGTTCCACATCCTTCGGGAGAAGATGAATCAATCCACCATCGTGGTTTCCTGGCACTACGGTAATTGTGCAGTGCGAAGCCAGTTTCGAAAATAGCTTTGGAACATTCTCCCACTCTAAACTGGAAATCCTATCAGTGCTGGATTTTACATCTCCATTAATCACCACGTTTGTGATCCTGTTTCCAGTTATCAGTTCGATCAATTCTTCAGACATTGCGTTGACATTTGATTCAATTGACACTCCTGCACCTTTGAACTTCTCTTCAAATCCTATATGCAGGTCACAGATGACTAGGTAGCGCCTTCCGTCATTTCCCGAACTGTTACTTGATGTTGACTGGCCGCCTAGAACAAGTGCTCTTCTCCCATAAAGAATCCTGATCATACCAATCAACTATCAGAAAGGAATGCACTCAGGCAACGATTTGAACTTGGTAGGCACAGGGTAATTCTGCAACCTAACTAACGCTAATAAGTGCTCTTGACCATGCCCATCTTTAAGATCAGAGACTAGCAAGCAGATGACGGAAGAAAGGAGAGATAGGCGCCTTGGAAGAGAAGAAAGGGCCGAGAAGCTAGTGGATGAGCTTCGAGTAAAGCAACATCTCTTTTCGCCCTCTCGAAGACAGATTTGGACTGTAGTGGGAAGAGAAGGTGACACGATGGTGTTACTAGATTATGATTCCAAAGGCTCTCCATATTGCTCTTGCGACGACTTTCACTACAGAGTCTTGAGCGGCACAATAACAGAGTGCTATCACTTGATCGCCGCAAGGCGCGCGCTCGATCAAAACAAGTATTCAAAGATAGAGTTCTCGGATGACGAGTACGAATCTTTTCTCAGATCCCTTTTGGAAGACTTGTTCTCAAGGACCTAGCCAGCTCTTAAGAATCTTGGAATCAGGACAACAAACATCACGATAGCGAGAAGCCCAAAAAGAGTAGCAAGCCCTGTCGCAGGGCCGTATTTTGTGATTAAGACCCCGCCTGCCAGCGGTCCGAAAATCGTCCCGGCTCCGACGGCAAGGGAATACAGACCCATTGTTGAACCTCTCCCTTCTTCGGGTGCGACATCTGCAAGCTCTGCTAAAGCGGCAGGTGCAAACGCAAGGAGCCCTAGGCCGAAGATAGCAATGAAGGGAACAAAGTCAAGCCTGTTCACCCCAGTGTATATCATTACAATAAGCGTGCAAAGCATGCCAATAGTTGAAAGCTGGCCGATCAATGCTATCTTTTTGCGGCCGAATTTGTCAGAAAGAGAACCGAAGCTTGTCTGGCTTAGAGCTATGAGAGATGCTCCACCTACTAATAGAAGGGAGGCGGCCAAACCAAATTTGAAGTTAGGGTGAGAGATCAATCCAAAGCCAAATAGCGGATTGCGCTGGCCTGGTGCCAATGCCATTGCAAGTTCTTTCGTGTATGTTAATGCGGCTCCTATCACTGTCATTAAAACGAACCAAGTGGGTAACAGAGAAAGAGTGGCAGTGCTACTTGAGATCTTTCTGAGATTCTCCCGAACTGAGAATGTTGTGGACTGTTTGGGTTTCGAATCTCTAAGGATGATTGCACATGAAAGTCCGCCAATGAGTGCAACAAGAGCCCCAGCATAGAAGGGCAAATAAGCTCTGCTTGGGTCGCCTGCGATTAACAACGCCCCAAAAAAGAACCCGAAACCGTACCCAAGAATGGTGAAGAAGTCATAGCCTCCCATTTCCCTTCCTCGCGTAGTCCGCTTAGCTATATCTGTTAGGAGTGCAAGGCTAGCGATCACAATAGCCGATGCACAAACTCCTTGGATGGCATGAATCAAGACGAGCAGGCCTATCGCATTTGTCAAAGAAAAGGAGAAGGTGACAAGCGAGGAGGAAATCAAGGAAATGACAATGACCCATTTCCTTCCGACCTTGTCCACAAGCAGTCCAAGGATCAGGGCAGAACTCATTTCCATGATCGGATATGCTGCCGAAACTACTCCGCGATCGAGAGGGTTTGGCACAATCCACTGCAAGGCAACGACTGTGAAAGAGAAACTGAATCTCATTATGAAAACTGAGAAATAGAGAGGCGTGATTCTCAGAATGTACGGGCGCAAATCAGGAGTCCGGGGCAAGACTCTTTTCAAGAGCAAACATCTACTGTTTTGCCTGCATCGTTTTGTTAGCTGCCGCCTTTGAGAGAGTCTGGAAATTGGTGATCAGTGTAGCCGCTGTGGCGAGCGCGCTCATCGCACCGCCATCAACCCAGCAGACAAGTGCGACATTCTCAAGACTTGAGAGGCTAGGAGCCGTAACCTTTCTTCTTTGCCAGTTCCAGGATTGCGTTGGCTTGACTCTCAGCATAGCCCAATACTGATTCCGCGTTCTCCGGGGTAATATATCCAGACTCGATAGCTACCCTTCGGGCACCACGAAAAGCTTTGACTACAAGCAATGGAAGCGTTTCAGGTGTGACGTAGGCGCTCTCAACAGCAAGCCCAAGAGCCTCGGCAGCTGCCCGAGCAACATCCGATCTGTATTGAGAGAGGTCAATGCTGATGTCTTTTTGAAGCAAGAGAAGCCCTTCGGAGCTAGCCATGAATATGGATAGCCCCGCCTTAATTGGCTTGATATTCAATCTAGAGAGGAGGCCTGCAAGTTTTGGCGATATTAAATCTCCTGGATGTGCAACGACTGAATCTCTCGAAACGTAGATGCTTCCGGACTCTATTCTGGTCTGAACTCCGGCCTCCTTGAATTCGGACAGCACTGGTCCAGGTGCAATTCCAGTATTTCCAGCTGGGACCAGGATGTCATCAGTTGCAATATCTCCCGCTCTGGCCGGAAGATTGACTTTGCTCTTCTCAAGAGAGAGATATAACTTGAAAGGATTCATATTGGTGAAAATTAAGGCATTCTGGCCGGTCAGGTTTTGAAGGAATTTATCAGCGTTTTTCAAACCAGCCTTTTGAAGCCCAAGTGCCGCAATCTTGTTCTTCGCAACGAGCATGACTAGCTGCCCGCGAAGATTCTTGCGTAGAAGCATCAGCTGACCGGCGCGAACCTTGTGGAGTTTTGAGACTATCACGGTGTCGTACTGTTTCGCAAACTTCTCAACCTGCTCAAGCATTTCTTCTTTTTTGTGAGGATAGCTGGAACGCTTTTGCTCAGCTATCAATTGTTGGGATGACATGTTTCAAATCAGCTTCCGAGGACCATGTCGGTCTTCGTAGTCTTGCCCATGGTCTTTTTCACGATCAATGAGTGAATATTCTTTTCTCCATTCGGTAGCTTTCTTTCCACTTGCGAAATCACTGCAAGCGCATTGTCGGCCACTTTCGAATCATCTAGAGACTCGTCGCCGACTTTACCGGCCACACTCAGAGATCCTCTGGACTTTACCCTCACTGCAGTTCTATATCTTGCAAGCATGTTCTCTAGCGGTGCGTTGGGTGGGACTGGCGCGGGCATTCTGCCCTTTGGACCTAAGAATTGTCCGAGGATTCTTCCTATCTTTGGCATCAAAGAAGTGTCAGCAAGGAAAAACTGGTACTCCCGCGCGAGTTTCTTTGCGGCCCTCTTCTCAGATGCTAGCCTATCAAGCTCCGCAGATTCGATGACCTTGTCGGCTCCAGCTTTTTCAGCACGTACTGCGTTGTCGCCTGCAGCAAACACGCAGACCTTTGCAAGTTCGGTGAGCTTGTTTGGGAGGAATACAATTTCATTGATATTTAGATCGGTCTTTTTGACATCCACGTCCTTCAGTCGGAGAATCAGCTCAAACGACTGAGCAAACTTGCGCTTCGTATAGTCGGCTGCTCGTGCTTTACCTATCTGTTCTTGGATCTGAGCTTTTGATAACATTGTAGAACACGCATTCGTGAAATATCTTGAGACTTATTCAGACAGAGCTTCGTCCCACTTGCCCTGATTGACTTCCTCGATAAACTCCCTTGCGAGCTTCGCTTCAACCGTGACGCCCATGCTTACGCAAGAACCTGCAATCTCTTTCACCACTGATTTCAAAGTAGCTCCGTAGGATTGCGGTTTCTTCAGAGATGCAATTTTTGCGAGCTTGTCAACAGTCAAGTTGCCCGCCACCACTGTTTTTGGTGTACCTGATCCTTTTGCGATTCCGGACTCCTTCACAATCAGAGCAGAAGCAGTCGGGATTCCAACCTCAACATTAAACTGCTTTGTTTCCGAATCAACATTGACCTTGACAGGAACACGCATTCCAGCATAATCTTTCGTAAGGTCGTTGATCTGCTTCACAATTGCCATGACATTGACGCCCAGAGGACCCAAAGCAGGACCCAAAGGTGGTCCAGCATTTGCTTCCCCTCCGACAACTAGTGCGGAAACGGTTTTTGTCTCTGGCAATAAGAGTCACGTGTAAGGGATAACAGTTGTGTATGTGGATTTAAAAATATATTGGGTTTTGAGAAATTCTTTCCAAAAAGTTCAGGTGTTCGCGTTGCCTGCTGCTGAACTTGCTCTACTGACAATCTTAATCGATCCAACGTCCACAGTCACAGGAAGTTGATACGGCGCATCTAGCAGCATGACGGTCACCTCGGACCTCTGAGTTTCAACTCTGTTTATCTTTGCCCTCATTCCTTTGAAGGGTCCTGCTATTATCTCAATGACGTCATCCACATTGAGATCTGATATCATTGATTTTTCCACGAGGAACTTTTCAATATCGCCAAACTGAATATATCCAGGAACCATCCCTTTAACGTGCTTGAATCCCGAAATGCTATCGGAAACGGCCTGCGCATTGGGCGCCTCGAAAAAGACGTAGCTTTTCTGTGCTTCCAAAACGAGTATCGAGTAGACCTGCGTGTCCTTCCCCTCCTGTTTTCTCTTCTCGAGTCTGTCTCCAACGAATTTTGCTACAGTTTTTTCCTGTCCACCAGTTGTCTTGACGGCGAATATTCTCGGTGCTATGGTTTGTGACATTGTCAATTTCTCAACTCAATTATTTTCTTTGTTCAACCGCCAAGGATTTGGCAGTGTCTTTTCATTATTGCGATCTGGATTTGGCTTGAGCCATTTTCTGCTTTTTGCTACTATGGCACGCCGCTGCTTGAGACTGGTTGGCCTGATGCAAGGAGCACCATTGAGGCAACAAAGTATACGATGAAGCCAATCGCACCCACGATTCCAAACCCGATAAGAACGAGTTTAATGTAGAGCATAAACTCCCGTCTATCAGATTTGCGAGTAAGCTTGAGCGTTCGATACGCAGACGAAAACGCCTTCCCCAGACCCATTCCTGCTTCCACTAATCCTTGCGCAAATTGACTCTATCGAATTATCGCTGCTTTAAGGTTTGCAAA
>DAIDAB010000144.1 GCA_027310845.1 bacterium
AATCGAGGCCTGCCTCCTTTCCGAGTATCATACCGAGGATCGCCATTCGAAAGGAATGATCTGCGACTGATTCAGCGTCCGTGATGGCCGCCTTCTTGACCCATCCTGCTCGCTTGATATGCTTCAGAACTCCGGCAGCATGTATAATGCCATCAATATTCACTCTCTTTTCGGGAGAAGATTGCCCGAGAGAGTCCGGGTTTGTTCTCAAGATCTGTTCTTCCACAAGGAATAGGATTCAGTTTTCAAGCTTGGATCTCACGTTTTGGAATATCTGATTGACCTGCTTTTCGCTCTGGCCTTTAAGCACTGGGCCGCCTATTCCAGCAATGAGTCCTGAGAGGTCCGCATCTGCGGCCCAAATCATTTCCGTGGAATCTCCAGCAGGTAATAGGTCAAAAACACTATCAATGCGCATCTTGCTTCCTGCGCCTGAACCCTCTCCGACAAGTCGGGCGTGGGAAATTGGTTTCTTTTCTTCGATTGAGAATCTCATCTCAATCGTACCTCTGATCATCCCGATTCCGACTCTTATTTTGGCCGAGAAGTGATCTTGATCAGCTACAGAAAAGGACTGAAGGTCAGGAATGCATGTAGCCATGAATTCTGGATTGCTGAGGCTGGCGAAGATGTTGTCACGAGGCGCGTTGATTTTGACTTTTCCGGCTAGGTGAAACTTCATAGATATTCGACTCCGAAATTCGCATTAATTACTAGAAAGCGCAAAGAGACGATCACTTGTAGGCCTCAAACTCTTTTCCTAGTATGCTTGAAGCCACTTTGAGCTCCATGATCTCATCAGTTCCTTCATAGATTCGAGCAACGCGGGTATCTACTAAATGCTTTCCGACCGGAGAGAGAATCGAATATCCAAAGCCACCAAATATCTGAACTGCCCTATCAGCGGCATCATAGGCGTTTCTCGACGCGATTAACTTTGCAGTCGCGCTTTGCCTATCCACAGAGCGAAGGAGTTCCGCATTCTTCAGGTCAGCATCAAGCTCGTCTTTCATGATTGCAGCAAGATAAACTGGCCATCGAGCGGATTCGAGGTCTGTTGCAATGTGAGCTAGATGTTTTTGAATAAGCTGATGCTTTCCTATTTCCTTTCCGTGCTGCATCCTATATTTTGCCCTCTCGACGCAGGAATTCAGGCAATCCTCCATCACGCCGATGCATCCCGAAGCAATCCCTATTCTTCCGTTGAGAAGTGCAGAATATGCAACCGACAAACCCTTTCCAAGCTTTCCGAGCAATGCATCTTTTGGGATGGCCATCTCGTGGAATTCGAGAAGAGCGGTGTCGGATGTGAACAATCCGAGCTTCTCGGATAGACGCATTGCCACTTCAAATCCACTCGTCTTTGAATCAACAATGAACGCGGAGATAGCGCCATCAATCTTGGATCTTGCAAAGACCACAACGTACTTTGCAATTGATCCGTTCGAGATCAGGTACTTGGATCCGTTAAGGATGTAGGCATCGTCATTTGTTTCAAAAGAGCTTGCCATCGAGCTCGGATCACTTCCTGCCTCAGGTTCCGTGAGAGCGTAAGCCAACACAGATTTGCCTTCTGCAGCCTCAGGAAGAATCCTCTGCTTCTGCTCTTCCGTTCCCCATTGCTGTAAGGTAAGACTTCCAAGGAATTGGTGCACATCTACAAGCGTGACTATGCCCATCCCAACCTGCCCAAAGCGTTGCATGGCTAGGCAATGCACTAGCGAGTTTGCGCCATCTCCTCCGTACCTACGATCTATCGGAATCCCCATTACTTTGTATCTGGAGAGAAGTGGGATTGCTTTATCGTTGAATTTTCTCTCAAGATACGACTCGTATTCTGAATTTACAAGTTCAGCGCTCGCCGCGTCGACTCGCTGAAGCAGCTTAAGGTCGTCTTCTTTTAGCAGATTAAGCTTCTTGACACGTTCGACGGTCTTCTGAAATGTTTCTTCCAATTAGTATCACCTTTGAGAATGGTAACTCGCTTGAATCCCCGCATAATAAATTGTGCATTTGAATCCTGCTTAGAAATATGTTTTATAGGAAGAGAGTCACCCGCTTGCTGAAGACGGCCGCCGTCCTTTGTTTATTGGTAGTCGCTTGGAATTAATTCATTAGGGAGTTTTCGAAACTTGGCAAGATCGGGTCGACTTGGAGCACTCGCATTCAAGTACCTCGCTCTAGCTGTGGGGTCTACAGTTATCGTTATCTCGTCAGGTTACTTAATGAATGAGCTGACCTATCTTGGTTCCGTTTCAAAACTTGACTTCACTGACGTTGTGGCAATGGCGGCGATATTCAGTGCTTCACTTTCAGGGATGGTCTTGGTGGCTTCCCTTCCGAGTTCATTGCGTGTTAAGTTTGAGAGAATCAAGAAATTCCCTGAGGTAAAGCCAAGCTACGGATTTGGCTCGTTGCTCGCTGTAGGGCTTGGAGCGACATTGGGATCTCCGCTTTTTATCTTAATACCTCTCAATATTCTCCAATTCGAAGCAGTGTCTCTAGGGTCACTGATCATTGCCACTGTACTTTCTATTCTAATGGCCAAGGTCTACGCAAACATGTACACCCAATCCGTCAAGGAGGGTCTGGATGCACTTGGAGGTCCCTCTTTTACGAAGGTGGCCTGCGGGACTCACAGCGCGCGCTATTTCATTTCCCGGCTTTCCATGTGGGTCGCTAACACAGCACTTGCAGCTTACTCTAAGATTGTATTCGTGGTTTTTGATTTTGAGTTGATGCCTGGAGTTCTTTCTGGTCTTGGGATCACCGGATTCCTCTCCGTATTTATTGTGTGGTCAATAACGGGTGTCTTCATAGGCTGGACAGTGTTGAATGCGCTTTTCGAACAACGATTGCTCAAACTCATAGGATATCTACAGATCGCTATGACAACAGGACTAATTGCAATACTCGCATACCAAAGCTACCTCTTTGGAAGCATTAGCTCTTGGAACATTTCGGGAGCGCTGTTTCACTATTCGGGCTCTGGCAACTGGTTACTCGCTCTGGTTGTCAACACCGGCTACCTATACATTCTCTTCTTCGGGTTCCAGGAGATCCAAGCGCTTGAAAGGGATGCTCATGCATTTTCATCGGTTCCGATTGTCTCCTGGGTGAAGCGCGGGTACAAGATGGCAAAAGCAACGTACCTTGGAGCTGCGATGATCCTGAGTGTAGTCATCGCGGCTGCAATCAACATCCTATACGGATTAGCTGTATACAGTATTCATCCAAGCTATGCTGTTCTCTTGAAACAACAGATTCCTGCAATGTACCTGGCAAATGCTTTCCTTGGTCCAGTTCAAGAACTCCTAATAGCCGTTGCTTTTCTGATCGCAACCATCACTACGTTTGTTCCATCTTTCCTTGCAGCCTCGCGGCATTTAGGCGCACTCGCAGAGGATGGTTTCATGCCACATGCCGTATCAAAGCTCTCGTACGTCTTTACCTTGATAGCGATTCTGATTCTGGCCTTCGGAGATGAGAACTTTTTGATTGACGTCACCGATTTCCTGGTGCTCGTGAGCCTAGGATTCATCACACTCTCGGCTATCTGGCTCAAGAAAAGACCGGTGCTTGCCTTTCATAAAGAGAATGTCTTGCCCACTGTGGTCGGGCTGAGCTGTTTTGTTGCGGGTGCGGCAATCTACCTAATCAGCCCTTCTGTCGTGATCTTTGGAATGGTCTACATCGCGGCCGCATATCTCATCTACGACATTTACGAGTTGGGACTGTTTGGATCTCAGCTTTTCTTGGGCTTGTTTGACGTTCTCGTGTACGTTGTGCTTAGACTGTACCCTCACAGTTTTTCAACTCAATCGTTTTTCCTCTTTGAGTGGCTTCGAATTCCGACTCTAAGCACAGGCCTTTTATCCGAATTTCTAATTATTTCTTCGGCGCTGCTCTTTGCCAACGTCTCGATCGAAGTCTACCTCCGGAACAGATCTAGGGAAACCGAGGCAGCAAAACTGCTTACAGCTCTCTAGACTGACTGGTTACTCACACAACTGTGAGCAGAGGATCTTCGTGGCTACGCGGCATGATCCCAGAAAACAGCTGATCACTGACTTTCTTCGAATTCTAGATGACCTCATCTGCCTCTAGGCTTTGTATTTCTTCTTTGGAATACCCAATAGCGTGGAGTATCTCCGCACTGTGCTCGCCAAGCGATGGGGGTGGCAGCCGTATCGATGCCCCTGACATTGAGAACTTTATTGGGGTTCCAAGCTGTTTGAGCCTTTTCCCTGTCTTTGGATTGAACACTTCTGTGACCATTTGTCTAGCAATAACGTGCGGGTCAGACAACACCTCGGAGACTTTGAATATCTCCCCGGCCGGCACCCCCGCCAGCCTAGCAATGTCGACCCAGTATTTCGCTGGTTTCTGCAAGAATAGTAGATCTAGCAAAGAGGTAAGCTCTGCTCTGTTCTTCATCCTATCAGGATTTGTCGCAAACCTAGGATCAACTGCCCATTCTGGCTTTCCGACTTCCTTGCAAAAATCGGTCCAGAGCTTGTCGTTTCCTGCGGCGAGGACAAAATAGGAATCGCTTCCTTTGAACGCCTGATATGGCGCGAGGTTCGGATGAACTGATCCTGCCCTCTCTGGATTCTTGCCGGTCGCTATCGTGTTCATAGCCTGGTGGGTGAGGAAGGATACCTGTACGTCATGCATAGAAACATCAATGTATTGCCCTATTCCATACTTCTCTCTGTAGTTCAATGCTGCTAGTATTGCCGTGACAGCGTAGATTCCAGAGCTGATGTCAGCGATTGGCACGTTCACCCTTACTGGGGGCCTTCCTTCTTCTCCAGTGAAGCTCATGATGCCGCCCATTGCAAAGACAATCAGGTCGTACCCTGGGAGATTGCTGTACGGCCCGGTTTGCCCAAATCCCGATATGGAACAGTAAATCAGCTTCGAGTTGATTTTCGAAAGGGATTTGTAATCTATACCAAGCTTTTCTGTTACCCCGGGCCTAAAGTTTTCAATAACAATGTCAGCATCCTTTGCCAACTTGTAGAGTATTTCCTTCCCCTTTTGAGACTTGAGATTCAGAGTCAGGCTCTTCTTATTCCTGTTTACGCTGAGAAAATATGCGCTTTCTCCGTCTATCTGTGGTGGGTACCAAGTTCTAGTATCGTCTCCCTTTTCCCTGTCTTCAATTTTAATTATCTCCGCCCCATAATCACCAAGAATCATCGTTGCATATGGGCCCGCCATAACACGTGAAAGGTCGAGGACTTTCAGTCCCTCTAAAGCGCCTGTCATTTTCTCCAAATCGTGCGATGGTGAGATGATAAGGAAATTAAACATTGTTTTTGCTCATAATTGACTTGCTTCTCCAAGTCTAATTACTCAGAAGCTCGACGTCGGGCGCAATCTATTTTTAACGCAATGGCTTTCACACTCGGTACAGATC
>DAIDAB010000145.1:0-5065 GCA_027310845.1 bacterium
GATGCAAAGCATCCAGCACCCACCTTCCATCAGATCCTCGTTTCTCTCGAAGAACTTCGAGCGCGAAATTCAATCTTGGGTCATTCCCATACCCAAGCGAAGTAAGAACTTCAAGGCCGACGAGCAAGTCGTAGTAGTAATGAACTGGATAATGAAACCTGAACCAAGGTGAATACATTCGAGCACCCTCTCTGAAGAGCTTGCGTTCGAGATAAAACTCGGCGCCGCGTTCAACGCTTTTCTTGATTCCTTTGTTCCACTTATTCTTCGGGAGCACTGATAAGGCGCTGAGAGGCTCCCAACAATCCAGCGTCCCCTTACTTGATTCAAAGCAGTGCCATCCACCATCATCCCTTTGCTCGTGAACCATCCAATCCAGGGCCCTGCGCACATGATGTTGTTCAATCGTAACCCGCAAGTATGAATGTGCGGGCGAGATTGGACGTCTTGCAAAGGTGAAAGCTTTCCTTATGCTTGAGATATCGAGCGCTAAGTAGTTTGCAAGTTTTCAATATTTTGCTATTCTTTGCAGTCAGACCAAGATCGATCAGAACCAAGAATTTCCATACAGTTGTGACGTATTTCGGCCTGTTCAGAAGAACGTAGTTGTGCCAGTAACCATGAAATCTTCCACCGAAACCCGGGAGTTGCTCTCTGAGTATCTTCGCGGCCCAGCCTTTTTTCGATATTTCGGAATACGCCCTTTGAACATCCTCATCTTGGAAGGGTCTATCAAGAATTTCAGTCAAGGTTCGATATCGAATGGCTGGCTGGCCACTGTCAAGCAGCCATTTCAACACAGATTGCATTTTGGAAAGCCCCTGCAAAACTTGTTCATTTGCTTTCTTCTATGTAACTTGCGATTTGCTCTTCAATCCCCAGCCAGTAGCTTTCTCAGGTATTATGACAAGTATCGGGGACTCGCCTTCTCCCCAAGGATTGTCACGGTAATACTGAAACTTCTCAAACAGAATCTTGAGCAGTCGAAGATACTCCTTCCCCCTTTCATATATTGTACACTTGCCCTGGATCATTAGGCCTCTGTTCGGATGATATTCATCAACGAGAAAACAGACCTTGGGATTTTCCTTGAGGTTCTTCATTTTCTTTTCGCGGTATTCTATTGCGATTACCGGGTTTTGACCGTCGAGTGCATAGATCACAGGAGTGACGTGTGGCATGCCCTCCTTTGAGGAAGTGCCTAGCCTGCAAAGCTCGTGCTCTTTTAGAAAGTTCAACTGAGTATTGTTTAGGACTGACAAGGCAGACCTTCTACCAAGTAGATCCATTAAAGTCTTCATTTCTTTTGTTAGCTAGTTTCAAATAACTTTCTCAACCTAGACCACGTCCACCTTTAGAGTGGTAAGCCATAGCCTGAAAGTAAGAGACCTAAAGAACACCGCAATGTGAGACGCAAATTGTGCATCTTTCCGAGAAATCCCAAACAGCACAAAATCGAGCTAAGTAAAAAACGCATTTACTATGCCATAAAAGTTGATGCTTTCTAGAATTGGCGCCTTGATCCAGTCCTTACTTCACCTTCTGAAAAAAGGGAATGTCATAAGTAGAAGTGAAAGCAATGGCTTTGGACTCATCCAATTCATGGTCGAACCCTGGTGTATAAAAGGGACTGAACAAAAACGTAACCAAAAATGAATGTTTTCCGCGAGACAATGTATCTACAGGTTACCATTTGGTAGAGTTTTTGCTTAGAATCCGAACAGTTGCTCACTCTTTGGAATATAGGTGAGGGCCTCCAATCTATTCGAAAGAGAGTGCCCAGATTTAACTCCCTTTTTACACTGGAGTACATTGTGATCCTGCTTAAGGAACAAACGATCCACAAAGGAAAAATGAAAACCTCAATCATGCTCGAAAGTGCACACTAATGAATTGCATAATCTCAAAGAAAAAGTGAAGGAAAGGGAGCGGTGGCGACCAGATTTCCAATCCTATTTCTTGCCTATCGAAGAAAATGCTTTGGTTCCAGCCCGAGCTATGAGTTCGTTACCAGCAAAAGCGCGCCACAGTCCTTGCGGAGACCCTAAAATATAGCCCTAATTCATAGAAACTCGTGACAGATTCAAACCGATAAACGGAATAATCGTTCTTCCTGATCTTCGCTGCGGATGGAGATTCGGAGCAATCAATTTTCCGACTGGGAAGAAGTACAGCTAATCACAATAGAAAGCGTTGTCGCCGCAAGTCTTGAAGGAGCAATGTCATCTCCTTTTGTAGCGCGTTGAAATGTTAACAGCAGATACGCAAAATTGGAAGAAAATGGATCTTCGATGACAGCACGCCGCTCTTCTAATTGTTGGCGGAACCGATGAAAAAGGTGCGGACCAAAGTGCGAGGTGATCACTGTCTGCCGTTTGTGACTATTACAAAGTTATCCATTCTTTCGAAACCCAGCTTGGTGAAGAGAGATAGTGAAGCATTGTTTGTTTTTTCGATGTAAGCCCTTGCTATGCTTACTCCCATTTTGGAAAACCTATTACTCACTTCATTGACGAGCTGTGATGCTATGCCGCTTTTCCTAAACTCCTCAGCCACCGCAAGCTTGTAAATCCAACCTCTCCATCCATCCCATCCTCCCATGACAGTTCCGATCACCTTCCCTTGGTTGTCCTCATAGACCAAGAAGAGGCCTTTGTTTCGCTGACGCATAGCTGACAAATGCTCTGGACTTGCGTTTCGCGTGCTCTCAATGAGATGACAATCGAGCCAGAGAGAGATGACTACGTGATAATCGGCTTCTGTGTATTCTCGGATTCCCATTCAAGAAACGGAGTTTCTAAAGACTCAACGCTTGATTAGCATTGCTCGAAGTCAGCTCTACCTAAAGAGACAGTACTCAGTTTCTCAGATTTTCAATCCTCGCAGCGCGCCATAGATGTGAGCAGTTGAATTCAGGAATTCTTGCTATTGCGTGACAGTATTTGTCGATTTTGTGGTTGTGCAACGATGGATTCAGACTTCGAATCTCGTGTTTTGTCTCCTCATTCCAGAGTTCCTGATTAGTTGGTATAAGGTATCCTTTCACTCTGAATTCTTTGCAAGAGTTACGTACTGAATTTGTAAAGCAACCACTTCTTAGAAAGTAAGATAATGGAACACTCTGAGCTGACCTATTAGTGAGCAGCAAGCAGTCCGAAACAGAACGCAGTTCATTAGAGGAAGATGAGGAAGTAAAATCAGTAGACCTGATGTCAAATGCGGATGCTGTGATGTCGCACTGGCAAGTTTCCCAAGCCTTCATGCGCATGGCGAGACGAACGAAGAGTAAAGAAGTCAAGGCAGCTTTCATCCAGGCGGAGCAGAGAATAATCCAGAACCTCTTCAACACATTGACTCAGAGCCAGCTTAATGAGCAAAGAAAGAAAGACGAATTTGTAGATTCCCCTGAACTAAGGCAAAGCCCGCCTGAGCTCTCAAGACTTGTCCAGAATTTTCCGAGGACACTCCTCTCGATGTTCATGTTCAAGAAAAAGTGGAATGCAAGACTTTTTTGCGACAGATGCAAGAAATATGCCAAATTGTCAGAACTTCAAGTATTCGATCTTTGCTCGAAGCACCACGAATGCGTTGCACTTCATTGCATTCCTTCAGTTAGTGAGCTAAATGACAAGATTGATCCAACGAGTGTGATCGACTTGTACAGAAAGCAAGCGCTGATGCGAAGCGAAGACGACAGAGGAGGAGACGGGAGGAACGAGTTCATTTTTGCCCGTTCGATGTACAGCGAGCCCGTCCACAACATGGCAACGATCCAGGAGCTTGTGCAGTGCAATGATGTCAGCTTCGCTGAGGACCAACGATCTGATGGAGTTTTGAAAGCACTTGAAGAGTCTGAGCGATAGATATGTGGGTACAACCACAAAAATATGGACATCGTTCCTTTGGGAAAATCAGGCGAATTTTTGAGAAGACTGGCATTCTCCTAACGCACGACGAAGTGACATTTCTCTGCGAGCATTTGTGGAATTGCACCAATGCAGATGAGTTCTATTCGAAGATGGACTCTATGACAATCGACGAGCTAAGAAGCTGGGCAAGAAAGGCAAAGAAGAAAAGAGGAGGGCTCGCCGTAGAGCAAGAGCTTCTCTCAATCTACTCATAGGTTACGGGGGCGGAGGCCTGACACCCATAACCAGTGCCACAGTCATGAAATGCCCATTGCGAATAATTCCAACATTGATTGTTTGTCCGGGCAAAACGTACTGTTCGTTGTAGGAGGCAAGTGAGTCGAAGCTCACTATCTTTGTTCCATTGATTGATACTATGATATCACCGCCTATCAGATAAGGCACGCCTTGAACAACCACTTGCGTGCTTCCGCCAACAATGCCCGCTTTTGCTGCAGGGCCATTTGATGTGACAGTCTCTACTAGAACGCCATAAGTGTAGTTTGTCCCGATAGCCTGTGAAAGGTAGTAGGTCATGTCTGTGCCACCGATTCCCATGAATGGATGGTTGTTGTATTGACCTATGTTGATAAGTGAGCTGATTTCCCTTAGTATTGTGTTCGATGGTATAGCAAAGCCCACGCCCTGCGAGCCACCAACCACCGCAGTCGTTATTCCGACTACCTGTCCGTTTGCGTTGAGAAGTGGCCCTCCAGAATTACCCGGATTTATCGGAGCACTGAACTGAATTACATTTGCAATCGAGAAATTGCCAGCGGCAGATTCCTGCAAACTTCTATCAAGTTGGCTGACTATGCCGACAGTCATAGATCCAGACAGACCGAACGGATTACCTATTGCGGCGACCGGCTGTCCGACTCTAAGCGCTGACGAGTTGCCTATTGAGATAGGGTGGAATTCGCTTGCTGGTGCCTGAACAGTCAGAACTGCAAGATCGCTGTAAGCGTCGGTTCCAATTACACTCGCTGGGTACGAATCTCCATCTGAAAATGTGATTGTAATGTTGCTCACAGAGTCAACCACGTGAAAGTTCGTAACCACATAGGCGGAATTCAGGTAGAGCGTAACAAACCCAGAGCCAAGAATTTCGCCTGTTGCTTGTATTGAGCCTTGGCTCACAAGTGTTCCCATTACAG
>DAIDAB010000145.1:5075-5397 GCA_027310845.1 bacterium
CATTACAGTAACGATGCTCGGATTGTCAATGGAGTAAATCGAGACAGCGTCCAAGCTCTGCGTCTGGTTTATAGGAAAATTGTCATAGGTTGTCGCAACAAGTGTCTGAGTGGCAGTCTGAACTTGAATCCCCCTCGTCGAGTAGCTATAGAGATATCCTGAAGCGGCGCTGATCACAATTATTAGTGCGATTGCAAGTCCCTGCATGAAAGTAAAGCTGTGCTTTGATTCTGGACTCATTCCCACAATGTCACTCCAATGCAGAGGATTTCATAGTCAAATGATAACAAAATGAACATTCCACAGTCTATAAGGATTATAC
>DAIDAB010000146.1 GCA_027310845.1 bacterium
CAATTCTTCAATTTCTCCGGAGAAAGAGTTTGGTTTGACATCATCTGGTTCGCGTTATCTGGTCTGATCAGCGTGCTCATTATTGGAAGAAAAAGATGGATAGCTGTCATCCCTTCCCTAGTTTCCGCAGCTTTTTTCACAATCTTCGTCTACGCTCAGCCATTTTGCTTCCAGAGCGAATGCTACATTAGTTCCACGGATGGTTTGGGGCCCTTACGCGATTTCCTTCTATTCGCTTCACTCGGGTTTGTCACTTCGAACGCAGCGCTTTCGAACAATCTGTTTGATTCTCTTGGAAAGAATACGAAACTCGCTATTCCATACACACTTCTAGTTACAGGGCTTTTTGGCTATGCTCTGAGTTTTTTCCCGCTCCTGCACATATTCGCAGGAGTTAGCGCACCGTATCCATTGAATTACCTGCAGTGGTTCATCGCAGTTGGACCGCCTGCCTTCTTAGGGTCACTTTGGGCAGCTGAAAGAGGTCCCAAATTCGGAAGCTGGTTCAAGTTCTGTTCTGGCATGTCTGGGGTTTCACTTGGATTGATACTAGCAATCGATGTCCCGTGTGCGGTATGTTCCGGATATAACATGACCATCGGTTCACTTCTCCTAGTCGGCTCGCTATTTTCCCTTTATGGGCACTGGGCTTGGATGGAGACATGAACTTGTAACAACAATGAGATCAGATGGAAGAAGTCGGAGAATCGGGATCCTCATGTGGGTGACAATAATCATTGTCATTATGGTTCTCTGGGGAATGTTTCTAATACCGAATTATGAAATGTCAATTGTGAGCAATGTAGGGAATGTTGCGTACACTTCATTCTCCCCACTAGAAATAGGGCATTCTTTCGTATATGGTGGAGGATATCTAGCCATTCCGCATGTAGGCACGGAAGCCGTTGGAGTGACAGTGAGTTTCTAGAATACTAGTATTTTCTCAAGCAAGTCCAACTTCTTAGCGGCCGGAGTTGGAGATCAATCTCCAAATTGTTGCAAGGATGGACTTGATCTCGCATACCGAGCCGACGCAGTGCTTTTCAGCAATGGAACCGAGGCACTTTTGGCAAGAGTATGGTGGGCATGCGATGAGAATATAGCGTGCTCTGGATACAGCTGGCAACAACTCCTGCACTATGGTTCAGTGCAATTGCCACAAAACACCCTTTCGAATTTTGTTGAGCTAGAGATGAATTGGACTGCTTTCGGCAATATTCAATGGCTTTACCGTGTGCATATGAGCAATGGAAGCACAAGTCCATGGAGAACATACAGCGTATTTGTTCCTCCAACGATTCAAAATCATTATTTTAACGCGGGCATGTACTATGTTGGAGAAGGAAACCATCCAACAGGATATGCGTACTTCTATCAGTTTGGCGTTTCGAGTGCATATACGATAAAAAGCAATAGATGGAATGTCGTGATGCAATGTCCTAAACTTGTGATTAATGGCAGCTGGGCTTGCCTTCCCAAAGCTGCTTTCATCTCTGGTGCTCATTCATTCTGGAAAGTGCTTTACACGTTCGGGGAAAGTTATACTGGGCTTTCATTTAGGTATCTCGGGAACTACACGGTGGATCTGTATTACTCGGGCTCTAGCCCACGAGATGCCACCGCTCTCTGGTAACGTAACCTTATAACAAATGATGTCTTTCCAAAGGTGAAGGCGCCCACTTTGCAAGAAGAACAGTCAAATATCTCTCTTGAAAATATCAAAGATGCCGCAAGGCGAATAGCAGGCTACGCATTCAGAACACCAACATACAAATCGTTCTCTGTTGAAAATGCTTGGCTCAAATTGGAGTGCTACCAACCTGTAAGATCTTTCAAAATCCGTGGCGCTTCAAACAAGATTCTTTCAATCAAAGAGTCTGAGCGGAAACAAAGAGGGGTAATCACGGCGTCCTCGGGGAATCACGGCCTTGCAGTGGCATACATGGCGAATAGACTTGGCATCAAGGCGACCATAGTATTACCAGAGACTGTTATCCCAGACAAACTCGAGATGATTAAATCGCTTGGCGCAGTCCCAGTGCTCTTCGGCCGCCAGCAAGACGAGAGAGCAAAGAAAGCTGAGGAAATTTCGAGGGATCAAGGGCAGATGATAATCCAGCCGTTCAATGACCATGAAATCGTGGCAGGCCAGGGAACGTGTGGACTGGAGATAATCGATGATGTTCCAAAAGTCGAGGAGGTATTCGTTCCAATCGGAGGAGGAGGACTCATCTCTGGAGTCGCTGCAGCAATAAAACTGAACGAAAAGACAAGGCAAGTGAAAGTGATTGGAGTCCAACCCGAGGGCTCCCCCTCAATGTACGAATCTTGGAGGAAGGGAGAGCTTTCAAGCATCCCCCAAAGCAAGACCATAGCCGATGGACTTTCAGTTAGGAGGCCTGGCGAGATTACTTTTTCCATCGTGAAACACTTTGTGGATGAAATAATGCTTGTAAGTGATGATGAAATAATGAGAGCTACATACCAGTTGCTGAGAAAAGAACACGTACTCTCCGAACCATCTGGTGCGGCCGCCCTGGCAGGGTTATTGAAATCGAGAAGAAATGGTCAAGCTCTAGCTTCAGTTGCAATAGTTTCTGGAGGGAACATTTCACAAGAAGTGCTATCCAGATTGCTATCTGAGTTCAAGTGATACCAAAGCACATATTCGGAGTACGCTGTAGCTTGGGCAAGTTCGCTCACATTTCTGACTGCCACATTGGAGCATGGAGGGAACCACATCTCAGAAATCTCAATGATCTTGCCTTCTCGAAAGCAATCGACCTGTGTATCAATAATGATGTTGATTTCGTTGTTATCTCTGGCGATATTTTCGATATCGGCATTCCCGAGATGTCTTCCGTCAAATCCGCAGTGAAAAAACTCAGAGAGCTTGCCGATCACCGAATAAACACCTACGTAGTGTATGGCAGTCATGATTACAGCCCGACCACAGTGTCGATGGTGGAAATCCTGACCTCCGCAGGGCTTTTCACAAATGTTGGAGAGTTTGAGGAATCAAGGGACGAGTCTTCGAAGAAGAAAATTGTCTTAAGATCTGTTGAGGATAAGAAGACCGACGTAGTGCTTGCTGGACTTCCAGCTAGGAGAATGGGCCTTGAGAAGTCGTTTTACGAGCAGCTTGAAAGAAAGTCTTCCCGCCAATCGAAATACTCTGTCTTTTTGTTTCATGCAAGCATAAGCGAGCTTCAATCATTGAATATTCCAATAGAACAGAACATCTCTATGCAGGAACTTCCAAAGGGCTTTGCCTACTATGCTGGAGGACACTTGCACAAGAGGCTCTCTGGAGAGCTTGACGGCTCTCCCGTGGTCTATCCAGGGCCACTCTTCGGGACAAGTGTCACTGATCTTGAAGTCTGTGCTAAAGGAGAGAGAAGAGGCTTTGCAATTGTCGAGTTCGATGGAATCAAAACTACAAAGGTTGATTTCGTAGATCTACCTACCCCGAAAATATTTGCAAAAACGTTTTCTGCCACGGATAAGAGCTCAGAACAGGTTGCTAAGGAAATCTCGGAGTTTGTGTCGAAAGACTCCCTACACGTGGTAGACTCAATAGTCCTGCTCCGCGTTAGAGGTGTTCTGTCATCAGGCAAGCCGTCGGATATTGAATGGTTCAGATACCGTGCAACCCTCTTGAAAAGAGGAGCACTCGTAGTCAATATCAACAGGATTGGAGTAGTAACGAAAGAATCCAAGAGGGTCGCACTGCTTGGAACAACAGACAAGGGAGTAATAGAATCAAAGCTCATTCAGGAGCATGTTTTAAGCTACAAACCGCAGTCCAAGGAGCTTGCTTTCCTTTCTTCGAACGAAGGTGTTTTGAAAGCCTTCGCCTTGTTGCATGCTCTAAAGATCGAGAAAAAGGAAGAGGAGACAAAGCAATCATTTGAGAAAAGGGTGCTGAAAGAGGCTTCGCAAAAACTTGGAGTCGAATTGGAGGAAGACGCGAGCTAGTTGCTACTCAAGAGGCTCAAATTACAGAATTTCCGAAGCTACGGGGACGAGCCGACGGTTGTTGAATTTGGCCAAGGCCTGTTACTTTTCGAAGGAGAAATCGGATCTGGTAAGTCCTCTATACTCTACGCCGTAGAATTTGCCCTATTCGGTCTCGGAGAACTTGATTCAAAGTTCCTGATCAGGAGCTCTGCAAGCTCAGCAAGAGTTGAGCTCGAGTTTGAGGTTGCTGGCCGAGAATACAAGGTCACAAGAACCATTGAGAAGAAGAAAGGAAGCCGTGGAAGACAGATCCAGACAAAAGGATGGATAGAAGAGCCTGACGGAAAGGAGACTGAATATCCGCCCACTGAATTGAGATCCAGAATCCTCCAGATACTGAATTTTCGGGAGAAGCAAGGGAGCAAAGCCTCATCCAGGATCTACCGCTTTGCGATTTTCACTCCACAAGAGCTGATGAAGGAGGTACTTTCGCAATCCGCTGAAGAAAGAATCGACACGTTGCGCCGAGCGTTTGGAGTTGAAGATTACAGTTTTGCGATCTCGAACACCGATCTTGTCGTAAAGCGCCTCAACGACCAAAGCAAGATCTACAGAAAACTCTCAGAGGGAGTTGAGGAAGCACAATCATCTTTAGTAGAGACTAGGGGCAGTCTTTCCTCAAATCAGCAATCACTTGCCGAGGAGAGAACGAAACTCGCCGAGTTTGATGACAGAATAAGTGAATCAAGATCGTCTATTGAAAAGCTCGAGCTTGAAAGCAAGAAAGTTGCTCAACTTGAGACACTGATTCCAGAACTTGAGAGGGGCCTACGTGCCAGTCAATCACGGCTTCTGGAAGCTAAGAAAGAACTCGAAAAGCAAGCGCAGTTTCTCCGAGAGGTAGAAACGGCCGAGCGGAAACTATCCATCCTTCGATTCGAATATGAGAATTATGCAAAGTACAGGGAAACATTGAGAGAGTTAGAGGGGCTGCGACAAGAGATGTTTTCTATTCAAAATAGGATTTCGGCGCTGGAAGCGAGCATTTCATCAAATGAGAAAAGTATCAAAGAACAGATCGAATCTCTGAAGGGAGAGCAGTCCACACTCAGTGAAAGAGTCTCATCATATAGCGAGCATGAACTGTCGGTCTCCGCATTAGAGCAATCAGCAAAAGCTCTGAATGAAAAGATCGCAGAGCTCCCAAGAGTCCAAAGTGAGATTTCCGAGGCCAGTTCTGAAATGAGAGCCCTATCAGCTATGCTCGATTCAAGGGAATCTGAACAAGGCCAAACAAAAGAAAAGCTTGGAAGGCTCGGTGATCTTGCAGGAGAATCATTGTGTCCACTTTGCGGTCAGAGACTCGACCCACAACACCTAGAAAAAGTCAGAGGGGAATTTGAGCAGAGTATCGACTTGCTCGACAG
>DAIDAB010000147.1 GCA_027310845.1 bacterium
TAGTCGATGAGTTTCAGCACTCTGCGCAAAGATTCTGAATAGTCTCCTCCGTCGTATACTCCGCCGCTCGGCGTGACGTAAGGCATTTCATCCGCCCGAACAAAATTCTTGAGGCGCACTTCTGCGGGATCAAGGCCGAGCGCGTGGGCAACAATGTCAACAGACCTCTCGAGCATCCAAAGATGCTGAGCCCTTGAGTACCCTCTGTTTGGACCCACAGGGCACTTGTTGGTCATGACCTGGTAAAAGTCCATCCGGAAATTCTGAAAGTGGTAGCATCCCGGAGTTACTTGCGCCCAGATTGCCGCGCCTGCTGGCTCGTACCGTGTATAGGCGCCGCAGTCGTCGTATGCCGCTGCCTTTATACCAAGAATAGTGCCGTCCATCTTGACCGGAATTTCCACATCGAATGTCCGTTCATTTCCGTGCCCTCCCGAGGCAAGATTCTCCCTTCTGTCCTCTGTCCACTTGATAGGGCGTCCAGATTTCATTGAGAGAAGTGACGTGAGAACAAGGTATGGGTAGTTGATTATTTTAGTTCCAAACCCTCCACCAATGTCTCCCGTCACCATCCGGATCCTGTTTGAAGGAAAACGCATTCCAAAGGAAATCCATGGAATGCAAAACATTGGCATCTGGTTGTTGCAGTAAATTGTGAGGAATCCATTTGCCTTGTCGTAGTGCGCCACCGCGCCGTTATTCTCTATTGGGGTCGAAGCGAACCGATGGAAGTGAAGCGTAGCCTTTACAACTGTAAAGGCTTCGCGAAACGCCTTGTCAATGTCGCCATAGTCCCACGTGCCGTGAAAAACAAGGTTCGAGCCAACTATTTCGTGGACGATCGGGGCATCAGGTTCGAGTGTCTTCCTTACATCGACGACAGAGGGCAAAACCTCGTATTCAACTTGAATTGCTTCAAGCGCATCTTCCGCAATAGCTCTCGTTTCTCCCACGACTGCGGCAACAGGCTCTCCAACAAAGTGCACCTTGTCAACCGCGAGACAGTAATCCTTGAGCTTGTTCGCAGGTGACGGGGAAATCTGAAGGAATGGATCAGTGAGCTTCGAAACCTCGACACCCGTCAAACTACAAACAACGCCGGGCATCTGCTCTGCCTTGCTTACGTCAAGCCTCTTGATTTTTGCATGACCATATGGACTTCTTAGAATCGCAACGTATGCCATTCCAGGAAGTTTCAGATCATCAACGAATTTGCCCAGTCCACTTATGAGCCTCGGATCTTCTTTCCTCTTTATGGGCTGACCCATCCAGAGTCTAGGCTCTTCCTTGACCAGTTCTGTGACTGTGGCCAAGGATATCAGGCCCCACGATGCTAGCTCGGCTGGGCGGTAGTCTTTCCGCCTTCTTGCATTTTCTTTGCGGCAGCCTTGATCGATTTTACGATGTTGACATAGCCAGTGCATCTGCAAAGGTTTCCTTCTATTCCTCGCCTTATCTCATCTTCCGTCGGATCAGGATTTCGCTGCAGAAGGAAAAGTGAGGCAATCAACATTCCCGGCGTGCAATAACCGCATTGCAGGCCGTGATTCTCCCAGAAGGCTTCCTGAAGCGGGTGAAGCTTATCGCCCTGGGCAAGTCCTTCGACAGTGAGTATGTCTGCGCCCTGAGCTTGAATTGCAAGCAGCATGCAGGACTTCAATGCCTTTCCGTTGAACATTATTGTGCAGGCTCCGCAATGCCCCGTGTCGCATCCGATATGGGTTCCAGTTAGATTAAGATCGTCTCTGATAAAATGAACGAGTAGAGTCCTAGGCTCGGCCATTCCCGTGTACTCCTTGCCGTTGATCTTGCAAGTGACCTGCACGAGATTTGATTTCAATGACTGCATTCGCCATTCACCACTTAATTTATCCTGCTCAAGGCAAGCTTCATTGTTCTTCTGATAAAGACCTTGATCATCTCTAGTCTGTATTCCCTGCTGCCGTGCATGTCGGAGGGCGGATCTGCACCTTCTGGTCCCTTTTCTGCAGCTTCGGCGATCGTCTTGTCGTCTAGTTTCTTCCCCCTGAGATAAGATTCAGCGCTCTTTGCACGCATTGGTGTAGTATTCACAGAGCCCAGAGCAATTCTGACATCCTTGCACACATTGCCATCACCTAAGGTGACCACTGTGCCAACGCCGACAATGGCAAAATCTCCTTCTCGCCTGCTGTGCTTGATATAGCCCGAGCCAGTTCGAAGAGGAAAATTCGGAATTCTGATCTCAGTGACAACTTCGTCATGACCTAATGCCGTAGTGAAAATGTCAACAAACATGTCTTTTGGGGCAATTATTCTTTGACCACTAGGCCCTTGAACAACATAACTTGCATCAGCCGCGGTGAGCGCAGTTGGAAGGTCTGCTGCCGGATCAGCATGACAAACACTCCCTGCGACTGTTCCCCTATTCCTGATCTGCTGGTCGCCGATCTTACTGGCTGCGTCGTTGAGAATGGTGAATTTGCTCTTTATCACAGCGCTTTGCTCCAGCATATCATGGATCGTGAGAGCACCTATCGCAAGATAATCCTTGTCCTCTTTGATATATGAGAGCCCTTGAAGCTTTGTGATATCGATGATGTTCTTTGGAGCAGCAAGCCTCAACTTCATGAGAGCGAGAAGACTTTGACCTCCAGCGAGAACCTTCGCCTCATCCTTTGTCTTTAGTAACTGAATTGCCTCATTCAGCGAGGCGGGAGAATAATAATCAAATTGTTTGGGAGTCAATCGAATAACCTTAAATTCGCAAATCCTCTTGAGAATATTTCAACGTTTCTGCAGTTTTGAATTATTTAGTGGACGATTTTTTCCACACTAAAGGCTTAAAAGAGTAAAAGTATTTTTCCTTTATCAAGGAATTGACGGAATTCCAATTGCCAATTACGCTTGGTGATTATCTTGAGTCAAGAAAAGAGTATTGTAAAATATCTAGTCAAATTAACATTCGAAGTAGACGGTGTCGTAGAGAAAGCTGATCTAATAGGCGCGATCTTTGGTCAAACAGAAGGTCTGTTCGGGCCAGAGATGAATCTGCAAGAACTGCAGAAAACCTGGAAAGTCGGAAGAATAGAGATTAACCTCCGCTCCGGTAACGGGAAGACCACAGGAGAGGTGCTGATTCCTATGAGCACTGATGTTTCAACGTGCGCGCTCATCGCCTCGGCCGTGGAGAATGTCGACAAGGTTGGTCCGTGCAGCGCAAAATTTACGCTCATCGGAATAAACGATGTTCGCGCTGACCGCCGGAAGGTCATTGTTGACCGAGCGAAAGAGATCATGAAGGACTGGGCATCAAAGACTGCAAGCGAAGGAGAAGAATCGCTGAAGACAATCATGGATTCCACAAAACGTGGGCGTGTCTTGAGCTACGGTAAAGAGAATCTGCCTGCCGGGCCAGCAGTTGATTCGTCTGACACTCTATACGTTGTGGAGGGAAGAGCAGACATTATCAATTTGATGCGCGCAGGCATTGAGAACACGATTGCGGTAGAAGGCACAAGCATCCCAGATACTGTAAAGGAATTGGGCAAGAAAAAGACGCTTCATGCTTTCCTTGATGGAGACAGAGGAGGCGACCTGATTCTCAAGGAGCTGACACAAGTTGCAAAAATCGACAATGTGTATAGAGCACCACGCGGTCGGGAAGTTGAAGAGCTTACTCCCGTTGAAATATTGGAGATTGTCCGTGGAGAAAGCGAGCCACCCCGCAGAGAAGAAAGAGAGGAGCGCCGCGAAAGGTTTGAGAGAACCGATAGATATCCGCGCAGAGAGCGAGTAGGCGAGAGAAGGGGTAGACCTCGCGAGGAGAGATATCATGAAGAACGGAGGAGAATCGAGGAGGCGCCAGCCGAGCAGCTTCCACCACCCCCACCGCTTGATGCCACACTCTCAGAGAAGATCAAGGGAGAATATCCTACTATCAACGGAACGCTTGAGGCTGTGGTCTACGACGCTGACCTCAAAGAAAGCGCGCGAATGGCAGTCAACGAGCTTGTGACAAAGGTCCTCGATGTGCAGGGATCAAAGCTTCTAATCTTCGATGGAATCGTGACGCAAAGGCTAGTCGAAGCTTCCTCAAAGGTTGGGATATCCACCATTGTAGGTCACAGCGCGGGCGAGATTCAAAACAAACCGGCCGAATTGGCGATCTATAGCTTCAGGGACCTGGGCCTCGAATAGAGATACTTGGCACAGCTTTCGCTGTTCGACAAGATTATGCGCGGATCGTCTCTTAATCGGCTTACCGCCTAGTCAGCCGGGCTCTGGTGTGAACGCCCTTGATAGTACATAGAATCGACACAAGACATGATTTTGTTACTGTCACTCCGGAGTCTCCGGACGACTTGTGGTCTTTGCGCAGGGTGATCTCCAAAGGAGACTATGTCGCAAGTGAATCCTCAAGAGTCCTAAAGGAAACAAGTGAGTACGCGCGGCCTGACAAAGAAAGGGTCAAAGTCAAAATCACTGTGGAAGTTGAGCAGGTAAAGCTAGACAGCACGATCTCAAGGCTCAGGGTCTCTGGCAAGATCGTCGATGTTTCAAACGACCTCCTCACAAAGAATTCGTTTCATTCACTTTCTATTTCAGAGGGACGCAACGTCGGAATAAAAAAGCCAAATGGATTCAATGCCGTGCAGCTCAACATCATCAGGGGTTCAACCTCAGAGGCTGATAGCTATGCGATTGTAGCTCTTGACTCAAGGGAGGCTGGAATTGGCATTGTGAAGGGGACACACCTACAGATTGTCCCTACGATTGAATCTGGGCTCACAGGTAAGATGTACCACGATTCGAAAAAAGCGCCGACGAACTATTTTGATAAAATATCGGATGCTCTGGCAGTGGTCTATCCTTCCAAGTCGAACCTCTTTGTACTGGGTCCTGGAAACACGAAGAACTCCTTCGCGAATTTTCTAACCCAGAATAGGAAGGAATTCGCCAACCCAAAGACGATCGAAGGCTCTGATGTGGCCGGCGAAGATGGAGTATATGTTTCTCTTCGGAATCCGAATCTCCAGAGCGCTCTTGGAGAGAGCAGGCTCGCAAAAGCATCGAAGATAATTCAGGAAGCGATGAGGAGGATCTCCCTCGGCGATTCGAGAGTCGCGCTCGCGTTTAACGACAATCTCGCAGCGGCTCACGCAGGCGCAGTCGAGTCGCAATTGGTTTCTGAGGAAATATTCTCAAAAGTCGTTGACGAGGATAAGATCGTAGATCTACTGAACACTGTGGAAGAGTTCAGGGGCGAGACATTTCTGCTCGATTCTTCGACGGATCTAGGGGGGCAAGTCAATAGCTTAGGCGGAGTCGTGGGCCTACTTCGGTTTGTACTGAGAAGCTAGTTTATT
>DAIDAB010000148.1 GCA_027310845.1 bacterium
CCTTCACTCGGACAAGATACGGTAAAAGTGATGAAGAGTCTTGGATACAAACCCTCCCAGATCAAAAGACTCGTCCATGATCGTGTAATCTAATTTGTCTACTTCAAAAGGCTAGCAACAGGCTTATAGAGAATCAGAAAGAAAAAATGCCACCTTGATTTACGACGTAGAGTTCAATTCCGCCGGCCAGGTTCCAACATCCGGCATACTCGCAGGCGCAAAGATCGCTGAGGAAAAGGGCTTTGGCACAGTCTGGAAGGGGGAGTCAAACAGTAGAGATCCGACGGTGATCCTGCCTGCCATAGCTGCTCTTACCAAAAGGGTCAAGATCGGAACAGCCGTCATTCACATTTTTGCGAGGACAGCTGTTGAAACTGGCATAATGTCTGCTACACTCGATGAACTCTCTGGTGGAAGGTTCCTCCTCGGCCTGGGCGTCGCGAACGAAACACTGGCAGGATGGCATGGCCTCCAGACTGGACATCCCCTCAAGAGAGCAGAGGAGTACATCGCAATTGTGCGTAAGGTCTTTGCAGCAGAGAGACTGAGCGTTCAGGGAACATATTACTCGTCCAACAATTTCAAGTTGGAATTCAAACCGTCAAGCTCCCACCTGCCAATTATTCTGGCATGTTTAGGTCCAAAGATGGCTCAACTTGCCGGGAGGATATGCGATGGCGCAATCATCAATATGGCAGATCCTGGAAGGATCAACTTCGTCGCCGAGAATCTAGCGGAAGGCGCTAAAGTGGCAGGAAGAGATCCAAAGGAACTCGAAATTGTAGCCAAAGTCCGCGTCTCGCTCAACGAGGATATTGAGAAAGCAAAGGACGCTCTCAAAAAAGTAGTCACTTTCTACTCACTTGCAGCTCACTATAGAGACATGTTGGCGCAAATGGGATTGGAGAAAGAGGTGAAGACGATTCAAGAAACCTATCGTCAGTCGGGCTTCAAGGCCGCCTCTAAGACAATCACAGATGAGATGCTGACTAGGATACCTGTTGTTCCTGCAACTAACATCAGAGACTTGAAACAGGGATTGAAGAAATACGATTCAAGCGGTGCTACTCGAATCATAGTAGCTTACGTCCCGTCAACCGAGAAAGGCACTGAGGAAACTCTAGACTTCATCGGCTCATGGTAGATTGAGCTAGCCAAGTTTCCCGGTTTTTGGCAAAGTATGTACTTGATATCTTGTTCCAGTAATTTTAGAATGAACGCGGCATGCCGAGTACATGCGTCCCGATGTAACTGAGAACTAGGTTGTTTGTTACTGGCGCAACAAGATACAATCTAGATTCTCTGAATTTTCTTTCAATGTCAGTGCTAGTGGCTAATCCATTTCCTCCATACGTGGTCATGGCCACATCTGCGGCTCTTGATAGAGCCTCGGATGCTAAGAGTTTTGCAGAGTTTGCCTCCTCACCACAATCCTTCTTCTGATCAAACTTCACCGCTGCCTTATACCTCATGAGGTCAGCAGCCTTCACCTTTAGATAGGCGTCGGCGATTGGGAACTGCACGCCTTGGTTTTCGCCAATCTTGCGGTCGAAAACCACCCTCTGATTCGCATACGCTACAGATTTTTCGATGAACCAGTAAGAGTCGCCGATGCACTCCGATGAAACAAGAATCCTCTCTGCGTTCATTCCATCCAAGATGTGATAGAAACCCCTTCCTTCCTCGCCTACGACGTTCTCTGCGGGGACAACGAGATCTTGAATGACGAGTTCATTTGTCTCGTGGTTTATCATGGTCTCTATCGGGTTAGCTTGGATAGTCTTTCCGATGTTGTTCCTTAGGTCCACGAGGAACAGTGTCAAGCCCATTGTCTTTTTCTCGGCTTTCTCGTATGGGGTAGTACGCGCGAGTAGAAGCATCATATCGGAATGTTGAACCCTTGAAATGAAGACTTTCTTTCCGTTTATCACGTATGAGTCGCCCTCACGACGTGCGAAGGTCTTGATTTTTGTCGTATCAGAGCCTGCTTCTTGTTCGGTCACTCCGAAAGACTGCAAGCGAATCTCGCCCTTGGCAATCTTGGGGAGGTATTTTTCCTTCTGTTCCTCCGACCCGTGACGAAGAATCGCCCCCATCGTGTACATCTGGGCGTGACAAGGAGTTGCGGCTCCACCTGAATGATTAATTTCTTCAAGGATTATGCCTGCTTCGAGCATTCCTAGGCCGGCTCCTCCATACTTTTCGGGAATTAGAGCAGCTAACCAGCCTGCTTTGGTTAGTTCGTTGACAAATTCCTCTGCATACTGTTTCTTCTGATCCTTTTCACGCCAATATGATGCGGGAAACTTTTGGCAAAGATCTCTAACCTGCTTTCTGATAACTTCTTGAATCTCATTAAATTCGAAATCCATTTTCACTCTAAGTCCGGATTGAAGTAATGCGGGCTATGCACCAGTCCAACCGCTAGTCTCACGGTTTCTCTGCCATTATTTGTGTTTCCCTAACACGTTGTTATGGAGGTTTCTTCAATTAGAAATCTTCCTCCACTGAATCCCCGGCAGTTGATATGAGATCACCACATGAAAGAGATGCATTCATCTCGAGAGTCTACCAGGGGATGGGTATCAGATACTTTTGACTCGCTGATCCATAGCAAATATGCTACGGATGCGAAGTCTGGCTAAACTGTGTGCTCGGGATTTCCTTGCCCATGTTATTCTTTACAGCAAGTTCGTATACACGCTTGCCAACTGCTGCAAATTCAATTCCTAGGCCCCAGTTCTTATTCATCATCGTAATCTGGTCTTCAGATGTTCGACCAGGCGCCTTGCCAACCAGCAGATCTGAAAGCATGTACGTCTTTGATTTGAAACGTTTGAACATTCTTTCTTCCAAGAGCACTTCACTATTGACATCGCTTTCATGTTGGGACTTTTCCCAAGTTTCAGATGCATAGTGCGAGAACCCGTTGTTTCCCGGAGGGGCGGAGAAGTAGAGCAGGTCAGCTTTTCTCCAAGAGGCCTCATCGAACTCAAATCTCCTAACCGATGTCAAATGCATCCCTTTCTCGACTAGACCGTGACCTATGACGGGCGTGTGCGAGTTTGTCGCTGCAGCTACAATATCGCAGTCTTTGACAGCCTCTTTGGCACTCTCAGTTGGAATAACGTCGATGCCGAGCCTTCTTGAAGTCGTAGTAGCAAATTCCTCTCTATGAGTGCGGTTCGTGCTGAAAACAGATATCTTGGTTAGTCGTCGTGCTTCCGCGAGTGCTAAAGCCGCTGCTCCTGCCTGCCAGCCTGTGCCGATTAGCGCTGCCTTCTTGGAATTTTTCCGAGCAAGTTTACGCACTCCCACTCCGGTTGTGCCGGCAACTCTCATTCTCTGAATTTGCCCATCATTCATTATTGCGAGCAGCTCAAGATTCTTGGTGCTGTAGAGAAGAGTGAGTCCGACATAACGGCCGCCAGGAGCCGCAGGTATCTTGACACGTCTACGATTTCCATCAATAATTGGGTGGCTCACAAGATCGCAATTGACTCTTTGAGCCATGACTTTTAGTCTTTCAGAGCCTCCCTCCATTGTCTTGAACGAGAAATAAGCATCACTTCGTGAAGTCATAAGAAAGCTATCTCTTCGAGGGGCATTGAAAGTCATGCCACGCCCCATGTCGGTGTAGACAGCCTCAAGCTCCTTCATGCAATCCGACATTGATAGAAGCTGGGTAACATCGTCGTCAGTAAGTAAGAGGGTCATTTCTTGTGTTCAGCTCGCGAAGAGAATTGTTGCCGAGATTAGCCTTTCCAGGATTTCTCGCTCTTTCTAACTAAGAATGTCCTTTCAAATTCGATTACGATTGTATTGTCTTGTTTGTACCCAGTTGTCTTGATTGTTATAATCCCTGTTTCAGGATGAGATTTTGAATCTCTTGTTGCCATGACTTCGGACTTTGCATATAGTGTATCTCCAGCGAACACAGGATTGGTGAGCTTCATGTTGTTCAATCCAAGCATTACGCCATGCTTGCTTGTGTCTTCGACACTCAATCCTGCGACTATAGAAAAAGTCAGAGCCGCGTTCACCACGAGTCGTCCATTGAATGGCGGACCGGGAAAGAACTTCTCCGCGTAATCCTTGTTGAAGTGGATGGGATTCGTGTTGCATGTGAGAAGTGTGAACCAGATGTTGTCATTGTCTGTGAGAGTTCTACCGAGGCTGTGCTTGAAAACTTGACCAACTTTGAAATCCTCAAAGTATCTTCCTTCAGTGGAACGCCCCGAACTCAAATCACGTGTCTCTTCCGGCATTACCTTCTCACCAGAAATACAACCTTTATTTTTTTAGCATACGATCTAGTGTCTAGCTCAAGTAGAGGAGCCGTGCCGGATTCCTCTTGATCATGATGTCAATTTCCTCATTTGTGATTCCAAACGCAAGCAATGCCCTGATAAAGACTCGCATTCCGTAGATCGTTTCCAAGTGAAGCACTTGTCCGAAATCGCTCGCTATGATGCATCTTTCCGCCCCGATGGTCTTGATCGTGTTCACAGTCTCAAAGGGATCGGCCACGGGCTGATAAATGCTCGGTATCATTGGCTGGCAGAATGTACCCACATAGGCTCCCTTGTCTGCAAGTGCTATCATCTCCTCAATAGTAAGCTTGTTGAGTTCGAGCAGAGGATGATCCAGAACCACTCTTGCTCCAACTTCCTTTGCTTTTTCCACAAGCGGGAGAAGCTCGTAAAAGTCAGTGTGCCCTAGTCCGACTCCTATCTTTGCATCTGCCGCTATGCCAAGGACTTCCGCTACTTCAGGCAAAACCTCTTGCTTTGAGTTGACAAGATGTATTCCATGGGATGCATCATGCCCCATGTTCATGAGGCATCGAGCCGAGTTAAAAGTAGGGAAGAAAATCTTTTTCATGTTTGGATATTTTATCGCTTGTCTTACAAAGTCCACCCTCACTCCGAAGTTAAGTCCCATTCCGCCGTATACCTCAACTCCATTTGGCAGGCCCCCTTCCGAAACTAGATGGTTGATGTGTTTCTGGACCAAGTATGCACTCCCGGCAGTAAGATTGAAGTGATCCTTGAACAGAATAGCGCGCATTCCTCTTCTGGCTGCCTCTGCGGCTATGTCTATCATGTCTTGGGATCTTTGGACCCAATCTGGGTACGCGTGAACATGTATGTCCATCGCACCCTTGAGTCTCTCGTCTTCTATCCCTGGGGCTATGTTGCCAATGTTTGGCATATCTCGTAGAATCTTGTAGAAGAAGTCCCTTGCGTTTAGCTCTTTGACCCTCTTCGATGTTAGAATCCTGCCGACCATTTCATCTGAATCGCACAAACAATAACCACGCTT
>DAIDAB010000149.1 GCA_027310845.1 bacterium
AAGCCGCGGTGAGTATCCTGTCGCATCTCAAATCGCTAAAGTGCGAAGCGACATCGCCTGAAATCCAGCGCAAGAATGAGGGATCGCCTATGAGCTGGTGGAGATCTAGGTACCCGCCGTTTACAATCACCATCTTCTCCTTGAGCCTCTCCTTAAAGCCTGATCGCCCCAAAATGGATCTTTCCAAAATTTCCGCCTGGTCCCTTGAGGGTCTGATGGATCCGGTTACGTACCTACAAAGAAGGGTCGAGTGAACTCCGCTAGCCGACTCCATTTCGGAATAGGTCATGGTTTCCTTCGCAAGGCGGAGTCTGTCGATCACAGACTGGATGTACTCGTATGAGCCGATTGGCCTCGTCTCTGTCCTCAGCCTGTGGGCCAAGCGCCTTCCTTCATTGGCCTGCATTCCAAACGGTTTGAAGTTCTTTACAGGAATATGTAAATCTTCCCTCTCCACTCACAAACAATTTATACCAATGATTCAACGTCGGCCGGCCGAATTGACCCAGAAAACAAAGACGTTTGTACGCGATTCCACTGGCCTTGTCAAGAACGTCTCATTCCTTGATGCAATCTCGCTAAACATCAGCAACATGTCTGCGGGTGCCGCTCTCGCGACGATTGGTTTCACTACTCTTGCCATCCCTGCGGCTTTCGTGTCAGGGCTGAATCTGGTATACGGAGCGATTATTGCGTTCGTTCTCTCGATTCCTCAAATCGTCGTTTACACAATGATGACACGAAGACTACCGAGAACTGGAGGAGACTACGTTTGGGTGTCAAGGACGTTTGGCGGTCTAATAGGAAGTTCACTCTCTTTCATGGGCTATTCACTCGAGACACTTGCTTACCTCGCCCTAATTTCTCTGTCGGCAGTGTCTGCTATTGGCGCAGTGCTTGTCGCGCAGGTCAATTCCAGTTATCTTTCGATTGCTCTTCCTTCGGGGGAGGGAGGAGATCCGACACAGATATTCATCCTGGGCGCAGTCATATTCGCAATCCTGATCGCGATCAATATATTTAAGCCCAAAGCCGGCTACAGATTAGTTTCTGTATTTGTGCTGGTTGGAATCATTTCTGTGGTTGTAGCGATACTCGTGTTGCTTTCCGCGGGTCATACCGGAGTGGTAAATTACATGCAGAATTTCGTTAGTGCGAATGCAACATATAGTCAGGTCTCAAACTCTTACACTCAGAGCTTTGGGACTTCAACCTTCAATTTCTCGAGCACAATTTTCCTCCTTCCATTCTTCGCTATCTTTGTATTTCCTTGGCTCAACGCTGCGCCGGCTGTTGCATCGGAAGTCAAGGGCAAGAGCGCGATACGCTGGAATGTGCCAATCTCTGCACTTATAGTCTTCGTCATTGTGACGGCTTCGTTTGCAACGATGTACTATGTCGGCGGATACAGCTTCATCAATGGGGCACTCACGAACTTCAATCTTGTTATCCTGAACACCTTCAACTTCTGGACGCTCGCGATGGGAGTATCAGGCAATGTTTGGATTGCTTGGTTCATTGGAATTGGATGGATACTCTGGGAGCTTTCTATACTGGCCTATGGCATCATTGTCATTTCGAGGTATCTTTTCGCCCAGTCCTTCGACAGGTTCCTACCATCTAAGATCTCGTATGTAAGTCCGAGATTTCGATCTCCAGTAGTCGCGCAATTAATTGATCTTGTAGTGACGATAGCCCTGATAGGAGTAGTGTCCTACTATTATGGCAGCCTACAGACACTTTTTGCGGCCGTGATTGCAGCGATGATATACTTCTTCTTCGTCGGAATCTCGGCAGCGATCTATGGAACTAGGAAAGAGCGCGGCGGAGCAAGACTCACACTTCAAGTGGCAGGCATTCTCATGGCAGTCGTCTTCGGGTACATCATCTACCAATTTCTTGCGTATCCGACAGTATGGGGGACTTCATTCACAGCATTCGGGATTCCTGGATATGAATTTGCTTATCTGTATGTTGTAGGGTCATTTGTCGCAGGCGCAGTGATCTACTTGGCTTCGAGGTCGTACCACAAGAAGCAAGGCATCAACATAGACCTCGCGTACAAGGAAATCCCGCCTGATTAGGCACCGCTAATCAATGTAGAATAGCTCTGGTTCCAGCAATGGAGCCAGCGAGCCTATTTTCCAGCGAGTTTTTGAGAATCGTTAGAAGCTCAGGAAAGGCTCAAACGGACACTCCTCTCCCGATATTTGTTCCTAAGCTAGACAAAAGACATGAATAACATGCAAAAACCCGGAATCTGAACAACCAAGGGGCAGGTTTTGTCAATTACAGTTGCCCTGATTTATTCCAGCAGAGTCCATCAAAGCCAATCTCTTTACTAACTCACATGCCCGAAACTGATATTCGTTCGGAGTAGCGGTTTCCGATTCATAGCAAATATTGTTGACTATTCTCTATTCATTGAGAGATAAAATTCATAGTCTAGAATGGGCCAGCACGGGCCCATACGAAAATAGAAGAAACGTCAACATATCTTGACGGATAGCTATGGATAAATCGGGTCAGGCCAGTGGTTGAGCCTCGATCGGCCTAAAATGAGTCAAGAAAACTACGCTACGACTACAAGATCTGAATCGCAGCAGCAAGTTATCTCCATCGAATTCGACGTCACAGTGAAGGACTGGTGGATCGCGGGCGGAAGGCTCGTCGTGCCAAAGGAATACAGACAGCATTTCCCCAGGCCAGGTGAATCGATCGTCCTAATCGACTACGAAGGACGTATGTACCGGTCCAAGATGCACAACCTCTGGCAGGGTGTAGACGTGGGAAGAATCGACGGGATCAAGCCGTTCTACAGGAATCACCCTATTATCGTACCCGAGACGAAATTGCATGTCAAACTCACAGGAAGGGATACTGCAGTCGTCATGATGGGTGAAAGACCGGCAAGACAAACGAATCACTAGGGTCTCTCTCCACAGCAGTTCGGGGTTTCCGCAAGCTGCTGTTTCCTTTTCTTTTTCGCGTGGTTAGATTTTCTGCTCTTTAGTTTCCTCATATCGTTCCTTCATTCTGTACCGAAGATACTTGTCCTCAGGAGAGAACTTTGGAGGATGAGGATTCACTGTGTTTAAGGAGCCGCACTTCTGACATTGCAGGTGAAGGGTGTATTTCCCACAGTCATTGCACCTGCGAAGTAGCCTATTCAAGCTGCTTTCGCGAACCTTCTCTGGTGAAACTGAACTTGCCTTTGGCCTTTTGTATTGCGGCCTCGATCTTTTCACGTGCATTTTGTATAGCTCGTTCCGCCACCTTGTAGTTCTCGGCCTTTACGATCAGCCGGTAACGTGGCGTCCCAAGATACACGGTCTTCACCGAAACGCCAGAAGCCTTTGTCTCCTCGACCGATTTTAATGCATTTTTTATGACCTCAATTCCGTCGGGGGTCTTGACACGGATGTCCATGATTCCCCGCACTTCGACTATCGGAATGACAATTTTTTCTTCTGAGATTGCTTCAAGTGGACCTGCATAATTAGGCGGCAGTCCTTCTACTCTCAGGATCGCCTTCTGGCCCCTCCTAGCAATATCCTCAAAAGCGTCGTAGAGTGAATCATATTGGTTGAGTAGAATATCCTGGATCTCCCTAACTGCTTTCTCGTCGTTGCCAAGGTGCGATTTTAACGCATCTAGGATGGTTCTTGCCTTTTCGCTTTTCTTGACCTCGATGATTTTCTGCCTTTTCTCTTCGCCGCTCACCTGGCGGAGCGAGAGATCTATTTCTCTCCTCGTTCTATTTAGCCGAATGACTTTAAGAACTATTTTTTGGCCTGGTTTCGCGTATCTTGAAATGTCACGAACCCATCCTGTTGCTATCTCGCTAATGTGGAGAAACGCTCGGAGCCTGTTGTATTCATCCAGCGAAACGTAGACGCCGTGGGGACTGATCTCGTTTACAGTTGCAAGTACGAGCTCGCCCTCTTCGGGCATCAATTGTTGCTGGGTCTGTGTCTCTCTTGCGCTCATCTAGTTTCCCCTATGTTTGAAGGCCATGATCCCAAAATGCCAAGGTCTTCAAGCTTGGAAAGCTTTGCAATCCGCTGACTATTAAGAGTAGTCGAGGCGCTTGATTTCTTCGCCGATGCTCTCGCTCAGCTCGACCTTGCCGCCAGTCTTGTAAGCGAGGATCTCGCCGCATTGTTTGCATTTTACATCACATGTGGAGTTTGAGAAAAAAACATTCTCAGTGCCGCACTTTACGCACGTGCCAGATAGAAATGCGCTCTTTGGTTTCGGGATGAATACGCGTTCTCTCTTTACCAATTCTATCACTTTACTGCTCTATCTCAAGCTTGCGAAGCCTAATCCCGAGCCTTGACACATACTTGCCGCACTCCTTGCATTTGAGTTTGATTACCTGTTTCTTCGTCGTCTTTGCGGTCCTAACTAGTTTCGGGAACTTTTGGCCCCCGTAGCCGTGTATATCCTCTTCGTGACGCCTTGCACCTATCGCGCTCGCCCTCTGCTTCCCCGCCTTGTAAATCGAGGCCGAGTGAACAGTGTGTTTGTTGCACTTTGGACAGTACGTGTTCAATTCCTTCACGTATTTCAAAAGTAAATCGTCAACTTCCTCTCTAGTTCTAAGGTAGAGTCAAAGATGCCGATTTCTCCCTTTATTAACTAATCGTGAAGCGCTTCCCATTGCATATTTTGGTATCTCTTGAAATTTGCCCTTCCCTGCTGCGGTACTTGTGTCAATCCAATTTACATTCGCCCCGGCATTCAGTTCATTATTGACTGGATTGACTTGACAAAGAGAATCGATCATTGAGAAAAGGCGCTCAGGTAATTTCTATCCATTATTGATTTGAGACTGTCTCCATCCTCGAGAATGGTCTTGTAAATCCAACGATAACAATCATGGTTTCTGAGGATCTTCGCCGCAGTAGCCTGGCCAAAGATCTGTGTTAATGCGACATGTTTCCAGTAGCATGCAATAAGATGAATGTAAGTCAATTCTTCATCATGTGCTCGGCCTTCAACTCTTTCCGCTGGAACCTAACGGTACCGCGATCAAAGATCATTCATCGCCACATAAAAATTGTCAGGATGCTTGCTCAGAAGCCAATAGAGGTTTTCATGAAGGTATATTAAAATGAACTCGCCTTCATCATATGCTAGAAGCTGATTTGTCGCAAGAGTCAGATCAGGATAGATGTGCCAGAAACCATCATCTCGGATCACTCGATCTTATTTGAACATCTATCTCTCGAGTTCTTTTGTGTTTCGTCAAAAGATCGAGAAGGTGTTCTTTCGTTTGTTTTTCCGATTCGGTATTTTCAAGAAAAGTTATTG
>DAIDAB010000014.1 GCA_027310845.1 bacterium
AGTACCTAAGCAATATTGAGCGTCATTCCAACGAATCCTAGGCGGTGGGCGATCCTCTCTATATTCGCCCACCTAGATTTTTTTCGCAACAGAAATCTATGGCAGGTACTGGTCTCGCTTTCTTATCGCGTGATTCTGTGATCAACCGATCTTCAGGTTTCTCCATCAATGATCCACTGGGTTGCTCCTGATATACTGAAGTGCTTCTGCATGCGTTTTGCCGTCAAGATTTTTCACCCTAGGAATGAGCCTTGGTCCTCTGTAATTGTTGTTCAAACAGTTTCGCGTTACAAACCTCGCAACCCACTTGGAAAAATGGATTATATTTTGCCATGACCACCAACATATCCACAAATTTCATTCTTGTCATTGGAATGGCCTTTTCACCATATCAGCTCACATTGTGTACCAATAGCGCATTGCCATTCAATTTGGATTAGGTCGGATAGTCATCGTCTTCTTTCTTGATCATCATGCCATAAGGGCATTCATGCGCGAGCCCTAGAAAATCAGCCAGGAGGGAGACAATAAAAAAGGAGCAAAACGAGAATTGTAATGAAACGTATTCTATATAGAGGTATTGCATCGCTTCAACTACATCAATTTAGGAATTGTAGCTTTCTTTTGTTCTATGGGATTGCTGCATCTAGCTCCCTAAAGCCAATGTATCTCCGCTCCATATGAATTGGCTCTTTGACTCCGTGAAAGTAATTAAATCAACGCTTCCAGAAGCGTAGTGCGTCGAATCATCCGAACAATATTGTTTCGATACCTATAAATCAAAGGCACAGAGGAAAGTCATTTAGTTCCCACCTAATTCTTGTCTCAAGCCTGTGATCATTGATTTCAAGATTGTAAACGAGATTCCTTAGAGAGTGTGATCAGTGCCTAACAGGACTTATCCTAGAAACATTGGCATCTCAGTCCCCAGTGGTGAGGGCATATACGAGATTGTCGTGGTTGGAAAGGACAGAATAGGCGTATTGAGGGATCTAGCAGAGATAATCGCCTCTCATGGGATCAGTCTTGTCGAAACTGGGATGTACCAGGCGTTTGATCACGGAGAGTTTGTGTTCGCAGGGTACGGGGATTTCAGGACGGCGAAATGCAATCCACAGGAGCTCAAGTCTGAACTCAAGAAGCTCAGTTTTGTGATTGAGGTCCAGGTTGATCTTCCGGCATCCAAGACGTTTGACCGCCACCTCTTTCCAATCGTAATCTCAGGTGGAGAGAGGGTGATAGTGCTCCGAATGGAATCTTTTCTCAAGGTTGAGAAGCGCCTGGAAGAAGCAATGGGTTCGGGAGGAGGGACGATCATGTACGAAGTCGGAAGAGATTACGGCCTGGAAGTAGTGAATCGATACAAAGAACTCTACCTGCATGAAAACGAGGCAAAGCTGCTCGAAATACTCAGATCCGGAGCAAGGGCTACTGGCTGGGGCCTTTTTGATTTCCACGTTGAAAACCCCAAGAAGATCTTCGTAAGAGTAGAAGAACCAACAATGTCAGACACATCAGACGGGGAGAGCAGGTTCACCTATGGAATTGTAGGCGGTCTGATTGAGGGAGTTTACGGTCGTCGGTTCAACCTAGAGCGCTCTGATTATGACAGAGAGAATAGAGAGCTGAAACTCATCTTCACCGCTCCGTAGTTCGGCCTCCAAGAACAAACAGATCTCAAAGTGATCACGGGATCATCTGGTCTCTTTTGCGCTCTGATGTGATTTCAAGCTTAGAAAAGACGGCAGTTGTTCGTGCATTCCTCAATTTATTTTCATTTCTTAATCGCGCTGCTCTCTCCGCCACACGGACTCTTCCTCTAGTCTCCTGCCCGCCCCTTTCAATCGAAGCCAAGCACTTTCGCTCGTCGTCTTTCAACGTATAGAAGAAATCAGAGCCCTGGGTCGTTAACATGCACTCACCACCAAGAGGAATATCCAGATCAAACCATTCAAACTCCGAATAGAATCGTAATGCTTTATTCCTTCGATTAATCTTTGAAAATACACCTGAGCCTGTGTCTAGAAAATGCAAGCAGTTGATGAAAGGAAAAGAAAGTACTGCGCCAATTGCGGCAAGGAGATCAAGCCAGGGCAGGGTATCGCGATAAACGACCGTTCTTCTGTATGCTCCCCTGATTGCGAAAAAGAGTTTAAGAAAGGAAAAATTCCCTGAACTCTCCCTTTCTTTCTGCTGGTCGGAGATTCTTTACATTCTTTGTGGATAGTTATGCAATAAGGACGCTTACGCGCGCGCCGGTGAAACACGAAGATAGCTGTTTCGAATAAAAACCTAAGGAGCGAAGTAAGAACTCCAATGAAAACCACCGATATTGGACATCCTGTATGAGTTCAATTGATTCAATACAGGAATTGTAGCTTCCTATGGTTTCATTGGAATTTCTGTATCTAGCTCTCCAAAGCACAGGCTCTTCTCTACTTATGACTATCTTCCTTTGCGTCACAAGTTAACATAGCTGCCGTGAAAGGGCCCTTCTAGAATCCATCAATCACTGCCTAATATTATGAGTCTTACACAATGTGATCTCTGGTACCAATTCCATTTCCAACCTTGTTTCAACTTTGCTATGTTTCCATGCTCTTCCATACTGTCAAGATTTGTCAGCGCCTGTTCGCATATTTATGCAACTGCATGCGTCCTTGCGAGACATTTGGATGCGTTCATCCACAAGTTGACGCTCTCTAACGCCTAAGCACGAATGAATTTAACAGTGATTCATTATCAGAATTGAGAATCGTAGCTTAAACCGAACGGTTTGGTGCAAGACTCGCCCATGGCAGTATAGCTTACAACTGAAGACCTGATTCGAATTAGTGCGTCATTATCAGTTTTGATATTCGTACCACTGCTTTAATAGTTTCCAGAATAGAAGGAGGACAGGAAGACATGCAACCAATACAAGGTAAGTGGGCTGGGAGATTCATCTGGGCAGCAGTAATCCAGGGATTAATCATAACCATCGTGACAGTATTTATCATCGAGCCGCTCAGTTTCTTCAACATCAATTCGTACTACAGCCCCTCCAAAGTAATCGCGGGAAATGGGGCCGGAACGTGGATGTTCACTGGCTACATCTCCTATCTAGTCGTTGGCGTGGTCGCTGTCGCAGTCACTGCAATGTTCTACTTCTACATCGAAGGGATCATGGGCAAGGTGTACAAGGGTCTGACAAATGCCCTCGCCTGGGCGCACTACATCCTCATGAACGTGGGGGTGGCAGGTTCAATGCTCCTAATGATTTGGGGAGGTTACACGGCAGGCGTTGCAAGCGTCCCCGTGGCCTCTGGTGGCCTAGGTTACACATCACTGCAAATCCACGAGCAGATACTCGGCCAGCTTACAAATCCCATTGGTGCGTTAATCCTTCTGGCATCTGTAGGCGCACTTCTTGGAGGCCTAGGATTCGTACTCAGAAGCAGGATGAAGTAAGAATGCTCTCAAACAAGCTGAAAAAGTAGTCCGAGAAAGAATTCCGTAAATGATGTGAGCAAGAAAGCTGACATTAAGACTTCGATTATTCATCCGGAATCTCCTTGCTTATTCGAAAACTCTTCTGGTCATGTAGAGGATGACAAACCAGAGAAGTATGCTGTACGTTACCGCCACTAGGAGAGCGAGAAGAATTCCGCGAACGGCAAACAAGTAGAATAGAAGAAAGAGGAAAACGATTCCGAGAAGGACACCGTGCATTAGGTGCCCAGCAACAGAAAACAAAATTATCTTTCTTTTCGGCAGAGATTTGCGCATGAGTGCCGACACCATCACGGAGTTTACCCGCCATTCGGCCACACCCTCCATTCCCCATCTTCTCCAAAAGGGAATCTCGAAAATAGTCATGCAAAGGGCACTTAAGAGGCCAACAATCGTTCCTCCTGCAACTTCAAGGAAAAGAAGAAAGTACGCAGGCCAACTGCTCTAATCAATGAGGAATGCAATTTTCAAGCCAAAAGTTGGAAAATCCTTCGTAAGATCTATTTTGAATTGAGTCAATTTCTTTGCGTCTTAAATCTCAAGTCAAGCGAAGATCCATGCGAAGAGCAGGATTTGTACGCGCAAGCTCCAGTGTCGTGCAATCTCGAGAGTGTTGAATAAACAAAACTTGTCATATTCTTGGCTCCAGGCGCAGTGCGAAGGAGGAAGGCAACAGGCCTTCCAAGTGGGAATAGCATTACGAGATCGGGAATTGCTCTTGATCCACTCTGAATCTTACCCTCAGGAGAGATAAGGTGGAAAGATGTATGCCTTTGGATTCTTGGCAATGAATCTAGTAGACCTCTTTCATCTGCTGAGACCAGCGAAAGGTAGCTCAGGCGATTGAATTTGTCAAGCCAATCGACCATGCGCTTGAACTTTGAACATGGGCCACAGTCCGAGTCGTAAATGAGCAGGTATTGCTCCAAAATTAATCAACAACTTTCTCTTTCCTTTCTACACATGCGATTGGTTGTATTTAATCTAAGAATGATTGCAGTCCTCTGGCAAGACAAGAGGATCAATGGTTGAGGGTCCAGACTTTACACACTCTGGTTTAGTTCAAGATGGATCTCCCGTCGGAACTAAAATGAATAAATTCGTTGGCTTCTCGTTTCCTCGACTGAAATTTTGTTAACTACGTGACAAACGCGCGACAACTGCGTAGTGGTACTGAGGCACATCCAGAACAACAGGATCAACATAACCTGCCCTGTTCAACCACCTGACAGTCTGCTTTTCGGTTGGTCGCATTCGTATGGGCGGTCCCCTCGGAGTTTTTTCAACCTTCCAGTTTAGCACCGCTACAACTCCATTTGGTTTGAGCAGATCAGCAGTGGCTTTGAGAAGACGAAACTTGCTCTTGGTTCCATGAATTATGTTTGCAAGCAACGCAAAATCCACTGTGGCGAGGAGTTCCCTCTCTTTCCCTGCCGAAATATCAGCGAGAATCGGTATCACGTTTTTCAGATGCTTTTCATGAGCCCTTTTTTCAACTACACGTAGCAACTTGCGATCTATGTCAAGTGCGAAAACCTTTCCCTTGTTTCCCACGATCTGTGCTGCAACGATTGCAAAAGTCCCATAACCGCAGCCGAGATCGGCGACCACCATTCCCTTCTTCAGTCCTAGCGCAACGAGAGTCTTTCTGGGAGAGAAGTAGGTCTCCCACTCCTTTTCCCCCGGCATATCGGTTTCTTTGAGTCTCAGATTGCAACGCCTGCGTTTCTCTCATTTCTTTGGTTGCTTATCCCATAGTATCCCAGTGTGTTCCCACCAAGCTGCAGATCATTATTTTACGAGCGACTCTGCAAATGATACGATATATCTTACTCATACAGGTTAGTAGAAAGATATCTCTCCCCTCCGTCTGGAAGCACCGCGACTATCGTCTTCTCCTTCCCAAGCTCCTTTGCTTTTTTCAGTGCCACGTACATTATTGAACCCGAGCTCATTCCTATGAGCAGTCCTTCCTTTCTTGCAACTTCTCGCGCAACTTTGAAGCCCTCGTTCTTTTCTTCTTCTCCTATCTCGATTACCTCATCAAAGTATTCTGCTCTGTAAAGTTGAGTCGGGAATGCTTCGCGTGGGTTCCTCAGACCCTGAACGCTCACGCCAAGCTTCGGAGTGACGCCAATTACTCTTACGTCTGGTTTATTCTCCTTGACGCGCATTGAAGTGCCGACACCAGTCCCTGCGGTTCCCACTCCAATTATCACTGCGTCAAGCTCTCCCCCCGTTTGCTCCAGAATTTCTTTTCCAGTCGTCTGGTAGTGTGCCATGATGTTTGCAGGATCCTTGAACTGATCGACATCAACGTATTTTTCCGGATTTTCCTTGAGCATCTTCTGTTTTAGCTCGATTGCGCCTGCTGTCCCTTTGGATCCAGGAGAAAGGATGAGATCTGCTCCGTATGCCTTGATTATCTTCCTCCTCTCAATGCTTACTGATTCTGGCATGACTATCCCAATCCTGTATCCCTTGGAGGCAGCAATCATGGAAAGCGCGATCCCGGTGTTGCCTGACGTAGCCTCAAGTATCGTCTTCCTTTCATCGCCTGAACTTTCCTTCGTACTCGAGAGTTTTCCTGCGCTCTCTGCATACTCCATGATGTAGAGACCCAGCCTGTCCTTGACTGATCCACCAATGTTGTACCACTCGAGCTTTGCGTAGATTGTCGCATCCTCTTTACTGGTGACCCTGTTTATCCTGACCATGGGGGTGTTGCCCACAAGCTCTGTCACATCATTGAATATTTTCTTTGCCAATGCTCACTCATTCCCTTGTTGAACAAGACATTCCCGCCTGGCGGGCAGCTTATCAATGCTGACAATGACGCAAACACAGGCATTTTGAGCGCAGAAGCAGCGCGGTAATAGATACAGTCGGCCTACAAATCAAGAAGCAGGCCCGACACATTTAGGGAAAGAATTCTTATCTGCCTCCTCAAATGTTCAGCTGCTCGTCCAATGGATGGGTATCGTTTTTCTCGATATCTATCTACACATACTGTTTTGAACTCGCAGCAGGTTCGTTTCGACTGTTTTGAGCCATCGAAATAATATGATAGAAAGAGGAAGTATTAACTTCATCTTCGGGATTAAGAGCGGAATCCTCGAACTACTTAGGCGCATACCAACCAGTCTACTTGGTTCCCCTGAAAGATATCTACACATGAAACTCTTTGTATCCCTTGCACGGCTCCTGCACTGAGTAGATTATTCGTGGCCTCTGCTCATCGTGACTTTTGAAAACTGCGAAACTAGCTAGAGTCCTCCCATGCCTGCAGATGGCGGGATTGCGGTGTCTAGTCGCAAGTTTCAAGACGCTCTCTTCAGTTATGACTCCAAGCCTTTCTAGGTACTGCTCTCTGAGAATCGAATTTTCTGGTTTCTTTCCTTCGCCCAGGTTATGAAAATGATTGGTTGTGACAACGAATTTCTTTCTCTCATTTTGAGATGCATGTGTCTTTGTTCCGAAGCTTTCGATGTTGATTATTGATTTCCGATCACAAAGAACGTAGGTTGCTGAGCCGTATTCTCCGCCTGAAGCCTCTTTCTTGATGATCCTCGCTGCATCTAGTGCTGATTGCCCCTCTCGAAGAGCTTTGAGAAGAAGTACTCCTCTGGACTTTTTCCCCGTGTATCCAAGAATGTTAGCAACACCGCCCGCAGTTCCTGACTTGATCGAATATCCGCAAGCTATGCCCTGAGCCCTCAAATCATAGATTCCAATTACATCTCCAATCTTTCGAATTTCGTTTCCGATGAAGAGCTCCTTCGGTCGATCCCTGTTTTCAAGGAAGACTAGATCGAGCTCCTTTTGTTGGTTCGCGGCTATGATTGAACACAACGCTGAATTTCACTCGAAAGAAGTCATAATTCTCAGAGGCTGGCACTCGATGTCGATTGGATCTCTTCAAGCATGGCATCTAGGATCCCGCTCGCAATTTCATTCTTACTAGCTTTAAGCAGATGTTTCGCGCCTGCTCTATTCTTCATTACCATGTAGACCTCATTGAAATCAGAGCCGAAGCCGATATCAGTTCTAGATACGTTGTTTGCAGCTATGAGATCCACGCCCGAAGTCTTGAGTGCTTTGAAGGCCCGAGCGGCAAGATCTTCATTGTCCAACGCGTGCTCCGCTTTGAATGCCACAACAAAAGTTTTCGGGTAATCTTCCTTGGCTCTTGATACGATCTTCTTTGTCGCAACCAGTCGAAGATCGAGGGTTGGGTTATCGGAAGTACTGATCTTCCCTGCAACAGGAGACGCTGGCGCGTAATCTGCTGGAGCCGCTGCAGAAATTAGAACATCATACTTTTCTCTGGAGAGTCTAGAAGTGACTGATTCGAGCATTTCCTGCGTTGTCACAACCGATTCTATCTGGATTCTGTCGCCCCTTCTGAAACCATCTGGAATTGCGACGCCTGGTCCGTGGATTAAACAAACGCTCCTTGCTCCTCTTGAGAGAGCCTCCTCTGCGAGAGCAACTCCCATCTTGCCAGTGCTCGCGTTGGTGATATAGCGAACATTGTCGATTGGCTCTCGAGTCGCACCGGCTGTAATTACGAAGCTCAAGTCTGAGAGGTCTCTCTCGATTTCGTTTCTATTCGGAGTCGCTTTTCCCTTGTTGGCATCAGCAGCTTTGTTCCCGATCAAAGACATTACAGCCCGGAGGATTTCCTCGGGCTCCGCTATCTTTGATTTTGATTCAACTAGAGGTCCTTCAATGAACTTGACTCCTGCTTGCTCGAGCTTTTCTTTTGCTTGCCGAACTATTGGATTCCTGTGCATAGGCTCGTGCATTGCGCTTGCTATCAGAATCGGGATCCGAGCTCCTAGAGCTGTGCAGGCAAGCGTAGACACTGGCTCGTCACATATCCCGCTTGCAACCTTTCCAAGCGTGTTCGCTGTGCATGGAGCAATCAAGACTAGATCAACTCTGCTTGAAGAAGAGACGAGCTCAACGTGCTCCACTTTGCCTGTCAACTTCGTGATAGGAGCGTTCCCAGTCGACCACTCAAATATCATCGGAGAAATGAATTCTGCCGCTTTGGGCGTGAGCACGACAATCACTTCAGCGCCATGCCGCATCAGCAATCTTGCAATTTTTGGTGATTCGGTTATCGAAACAGAGCCGGTCGCGCATAGGGCAATCTTCCTACCTGAGAGTTCATTGCCCAAAGTGCCAGTTATGTCCTTGAGGTGAGGCACGAGTATTTGCAAATGCAGGCTTTGGTATATTCATTTCGAACTCCACATCTGCTCAAGGGGATTCGAACAGATTTTCATAGTATTGATCTTTCTTTTTCCAATCCAAACCACACTTCAGTGAATCAGCCAATCGAAAAAAACCACTACGGTAAGAGTGAAGAACAAGACCAGTAACCTTCGAACCAGGTCGATTGGTTTGAGAGTGACATGGATGTCATGATTGACGCTGTTCGTTGCTTCATGTGCGGAAAGCTCGTCGCCGACAAGTACGAGGAGTTCACCTCTCGCATGAAATCTGGCGAAGGCCCCAAGCTAATCCTCTACTCTTTGGATTCAAGAGATACTGCTTCAGAAGAACCGTAATCGGCAACATGGATCTCGTAGAACAATTGATGCCCAACTATCAGGCGTAGCGGAGAAGGTACACTGAACTCAATTCGGAAGAGAAGGGTTGGTGAGATAGGCAGTGTATGAACCTAAGCTTCGCACAAGGAACATCCTTGCCCAACGAGCTCTTTTTCCTTTTGCAATTTGTCAGCCGCGCACCCCAAGGCTTCATGTCAGAAACTCTTGAAAAAAACGAAATGATTATCTTGATGTCCTACCTACCAGTTTAACACAACGCGATTGACCAATGTGCAAGCATTGTAAAGACGAAAAAGCAGGGACAATACAGTGCGGATGCAAATGCGCTGATTCCGACTGGCAAGATTCGGAGCCGCAGTCAACTCTTATTCAGCAAGATGTGGCATGGATCAAATGCAGCGAATGCAAGCATTATCTTTTCTTCAAAGCGGTTTCGCCTAAGATCATTGTAGAAAGAGGAGAGATGAAGAGGCATGAGGAGTCGTTCTTTCACGTGGAGGAACAAAGGCCACACATGGGGCCTGAGCCTGTTCCAAGGCTAGTGTCCTGAAGCAATCATATTTCGCCAAGTCAGGGAAGCTGTCAGCACTGCATGATTCGAAGAATTGTTTAGCGTACTAACAAAAAGAAGTTTTCTTCTATCTTTTCCTTTTGTCCTGCCTAAAGGTTCCATTTTTGCATGCAGTCGGTCCTGCAAACCAGTAATCTCCGAACTTTGTCGAGATTCCGCCTCTTTCACAGTAATAGCATCTGACATCAGGGCTTGTCTCGCGCCCGGACTCCAATGTCGAAGTGGTCCATTCATCTGAATATCATACCTTCCTGTTCTCATAATCTACAAAGAAACCGCATCCATGGCAGAACAGACCATCGAATCTTTCTTTATAGCTGAAAGATTCTTCCCTGCATTTCTTGCAAACCTCCTTTTCCTTCGTTCCGAACTGTTTCAGAGAAGGAGTAACAAAAAACGGGTATCATAAGAGGGTTGGATTCTGTAGTATTTGTTTCAAGCGAGTGCAATTTAGGATCTACAATGTGAGCATTTGTCCGGTAGCCCTTACAGACACTCGCAGTTTCGGCAAGATTGTGGTGAAATCCTGACTCAGGACATGGCTTTCTTAGCTTTGAAATTTATTGACGGATATCAGATCTTCGAGATTAGTATGCATGACGTCTACGGTTATCTCTTGAATCAATGCCTTAAAATTACAAGAGCACCAAATTGGATCCTAACAATTCAGAGCCCAAGGGCAGTCAGTGCGAGTAATTGATTCACACCACAACTCAATCCAATTTCTATTTTGGTGTCAGTAGCTTCCTAGTTGCACTGAGATGAGCAGGAAAACTGCAGCGATCACGCAGCCTACCAGCAACCAAGTATTGCTGGTACTTGAGATCGACGGTTTGAGGTATACATACACTGCCATGGAGAAGATTACTAGCTCTGATCCAAGCATCGCACCAAAGACGCGCTGCAGAGAGACCAAATCGACAACCCAGAGGTAGCCAGCTATCGAAGCCGCGGCAGTGGCTAGCAACATTGCCACAGTATACCTAAGCATTTCTTCGTCGAGTTTCAAGACGGTGACCTGTTCTGAGCCAAGGTAAGGTTTCTCATCATTCGGGCCATCGCATAGAACGACCCGAGAAGCACTGCAAAATTAACTGCAACAAAAAATATGTTTATTGGAACGCTCGTCAGCGATCCGACAACGTTTGCAAAGCACACGGATCCCGAAATGAGAGGTATCATGAACACCGCCGTGACCGATCGGTTTGTAAAAGGCAATGCCATCGCACGAAGGGGAGATTTCTTTGTTGTCATCGCTTTCTTACTATTCTTCCCTCTCATTCTGAACATGAACAATGATACCGCTGCGACGGCGATTGCAACACCCCCATTGACTAGGATTGCCTGTGAATCAGGGATAATCTGGCCCGGAGTCAGATAACCCCACACAGTCAGAACGAGTAGCTCTGCAATCAGTATCAACCCAATCGTAGTGTAGAGCGGTCTTGAAAATGGATTTCGCTGAGAGCCCCTGTCTATGAAAGGAAGCAAGGCTAGACCCAGAGCCACGATAGTCACAGCGCCAAGCGCCATGTATATCCCGGAGCCTTCGAAGAATGAAAATTTCAGTACTTGGTACATCCAGAGAAGATACCATTCGGGTTGTGCTATGTAGTTCGATGCCGCCTGCGGAGTGAACTCTGCGGGGAGAGTGATCGGAAACATCGCCGCTGCAACGAATATTACTCCAACGAATACTGCCCCAAGCATCGCAAAGTATAGGTAAACTGTCGGAAACCAAGGAATGTCTTTGGATTCTTTCTTTGCGCCGTTGACAGGCTCCGCGGCTCCATGCGCCTCGAACATGTACATCTTGAGTGCCAGAAGTGAGAGAAGAGCCGCTGGGAGTACTACGATGTGAAGGTCGAAGAACCTAGTAAGTTCTCCAGCACTGCTACCGTCACCAGCAACGAGGAACGTTACGATCGGGCCTATTTGTGCTGGTAAGAAACTGAGCATTCCTATAGAGACATCCGTGGCGGATTTGGAGACGACTGTCCAAGGGAGTAGATATCCTGTGAGGCCGAATCCCATTACAGTCAGCCCCATCAACATCCCTATGACCCACATCATCTCCCTGGGTCTTTTTTGAGCGCTGACGAAATACCCGCGGAACAAGTGCAGGAATGCAAGCAAAATCATTGCGTAAGCCCCGTAGAGATGTACTGTCTCGAGCAGCCATCCGAGGGGCACATACTTGATGATCAAGAGTGTAGATGAGTAAGCCTGATCGGTAGTTGGCACATAGTAGATCATCATGAGCAGACCAGTTAGCACCTGCAGACCAAATGCGATCACAGTTAGCGCTCCGAGCCAGTACAAGGGATTCATGCTGTATTCCGGGACGGGACGCAGGACGCTCGTCTCAAGTCCAAAACGCGATTTGAACCATTCGACGAATTTTCTTCCTGGATTTTCGCTCAATGTTTTTCTCGCTCACCCGGAAGAAGAGAAGACAGTTGCATCAGTCACGACCGTCCCTCCTGTTAGGTCATATTGAAGCACCGAAGTGGGATCACTAGTTCCAGGCGGGCCATGTCCAAAGATGGTCGGCGGCCCCATTCCTATTGCGGAGATATCGCCAGTCGAGCTGTCATATTTCAAAGTCACTTGTGGGACTGGTCTGGGCGGGGGCCCACCGATTACTTTCCCACCGTGAACAAAGTCGTATTGCCCTCCATGGCAACAGCAGTAGCCTTGTGGTGCGACTGATTTGAAAGATTGGTTGCAAGGAGGCGATGAGCCGGTGGGAAGGGCTGAGTAGAAGCATCCGAGGTGCTGGCAAACATCACTGAATGCAACAATGTCAGAGTCAGGTCCGACTCCATTGTCTGCCTTTTGTCCTACCTTGAGCAGGACACAGGGCGTGTCCACGAGTGGGTAGTTAAATGACAGCGGTTTTGTGGGGTCAAGAGTCGATACGTTCGCAATTTTTATCACTGGCCACGACAAAGCTACGTTCGTTGAACCCTCATTCGGAGATGGAACGAAAGCCAGAATCCTAAACATGCTGGCGAACGAAGCGACCGTCGCCAATCCACCTAGTGTTAGCACAAGTTTCAAAAAGTTTCGCTTGCTATGACCCTGCTCGGGAAGCTTTTCCTTTTCCCCATCGGGTCCACTTTTTGATTCCATTTGGTTTTTCTTCACTCAGTCGCTGTTTTTTTGCGCAGGACTTGCAAATCTCGTCATCAATAGCAGTGCGGCGACGAGGCCGAGAATAACCAACACAAAGGTCACCACTGCCGCGGTAGTCAGATCGAAAGTTACGGGTATACGTGACAACGTTGAAGAGGCAGTTGATGTTTGCGTACTGTTCCCACTCGTTGTATCAGCAAAAGCAGTCAGATGAGCCGTGAATCCAACAAGGATAAACAAAGCAAGAGCTAGGACCAGAGAAGAACCCTTTCCCTTTAAGGGCATGAACTGACTAAGGTTCGGCGCTGGTCGAAACGACAACTGACCAAGATATCTTGTTGGTGTTTGAATTGACAATAATTAGGTCATTCCTTTTGTCTGGGAATCCTCTTAGAGAATCCACGTGTCCAAGATGGGAGATTCAAGTGGAATGGGGCTCCAATTGTCAAAATCAAGAATGCGTATACCAAGATTGTCACTTCTGCCATAACCACGACATAAGATACTCCGCCAAGGGTGGTCGTAATTACACCATCGCCAGCCGCGAGAGATATCGCTGCGAGGCCAAGAAGCGAGTAAACAACCCTTTGAGGGACCCAGTGCGACGATGCTAATGATGATCTTGCATATGATCCTTCAAGAGTTGAGAGCACAACGATTCCGAGTACCAGTGATACCGTGAAAGCAGCTAGCCCTACATGCAGCACGACCGCGAATGCGTACAAAGAAATCGTTTCAACAGCCGTGCCCGCGACTATCGTCAAAGACAGTGCCCCAAGTGCAAGGTAAGTCATGGTCGCCGCCAAGGATCTATCTTCATCCTGTTCCGCGTGTCTGACCATCCTCGATACCTTAGCTAACGAGTATCCTGTGATGGGCATTCCAAGTCCTATTGTCCCCATCATCGATAGATTAGTTATCATGATTTGGACAGAATCTGAAGTATTTCCCAAGAATGCAAAGCCTTGAGCTCCTGAGAGCAGGGTGAAAAAGAAGACAGTGAGGTTCGATACTGAGACTAGCTTTTGTCCCTGCAATGCGGCAAGAAATCCCACTACTGCTGTCAAGAGTGCAAAACCAGATGATGCAATCCCGTGTACGATGACTTGTGGTAGAGTGATGGATGCATTGTGCACCTCAGTGGCTAGCCATATGCCCATGACGTAAGTGAGAGCGAGTAAGACGGCTTGAAGATACACTAAATTCTTGAGCTGTTGTGCGCGTCGCACACGCATCTCGGAGCTCAAATCCTCAGAAAGACTCAGGACACTCATATTATTCCACGCACTCCATCTTCACGTCTGATTGATCGCTTCAATTACCCTGATCGCTCTCATCACTTTCAGAGTTGCATAGTATGAGAGGAAAATTGCGAGCATGAACAAGGCCGACATCAACCATCCTCCCGCGAGTGTGAGCGTCCCGGATGCTCTTCCACCACCGGTTGCAAGAAATAATAGTCCGCCTCCTGTGCCGATTGCAAGTGATACAACTGCTCCCAAACTGAATAAGGCAACTTTCCTCATTCCATAGACAAAACCCACCGTCATCACGATGAACGTGAAGGTGAAGTTCAGTATCGCCAATAACATGTGTATGATATCTGCGGTGTCGCTGATGCTTATCGTGTTTATTCCCGAAGTGATGAATATGTTCACGTACATGCCCGTGACATACATGAAGAGGTAGACAATGAAATTCGCGTAGCAGAGCTTCAGTGTCAGTTTAAGACCCGCTAGACCAAGGTTCCCTAGCTCCTCCCCCTTCGTCTGCGCCGCGACTCTTTGGACTTCCTCCAATATCTATCGCCCACCGAGTCGTTGAGGAATGGGCTGCACAAATTTTATCCGAACATCCTCTCTGACAATGAATATTCTGCTCATAAATGTCAAAATTACAGCCACGAGAAACACTGACGCCATTATGAAAGTGGAGATATTTGCAAGTACACTGTTACTTATTGCGGAAGTCGAGAAATACATGAAGAGCGGACCGAAGACAAAGCCAACCGTCCTGGAACTCATAGCGCCCACGTGTAGCCAGATGACCTTCTTGAGCCCAACGCGTCTCGCCAATATAATTACGGGCAGACTCATTCCAGTGCTAAGAACTGCAAAAGTAACGTGCGCAAAGAGCGATGGTGCCGCGAGGAATTGTGCGAAGATACTAATTGCGTTCGGCTGGACAGTACCAGGTACGACGTAATAGTAGTTCACGAGCATTCCCGCGGCTATGGTTGCCCAATAGAAAGCAAATTGCAGGTAGAGGAACAGAAAAATTCGGTGAAGGGTCTTGGAGAGTTTTTCACTCTCATCACCAACTTTTGTCAATTAGGATCGAGTGCACCGCCATACAAGGACACACATATTTGATTCGTTATTCACAATGAAATTGAGTCTAATAATGTCCAGACTTGCTACCTTGTCACAGCTAGTTGATTGCAAGAATTGAGAACACCATCTTCCGCCTTCGCCCCTTCGGACACTAAGAATAACCTCTTTCCCTCACCAGTTAGGGAATTTTCTTGATCCTGATGCGGAGAATTTGATCCAACTAAATCCATCCAGTTGGTTGCTCGATAGGCTGGGTATAAATTGGGCTAGATCTATTTTTCACTGGAACTTGCTGGAGTACAATCAAAGTAAAGGAGTACATGGCATTTCGTACTATGCATGTCTTGCCTGATCAATAGCTAAACTGGGAGTCAATCATTTCCTTTCTTCTTTGAGGATCGTAAGAGCTTAAGCAGGATCACAATGTACTCCAGTGTGAAATCGGGGGCGGCTAAAATCTGAGCACTCTCTTTCGAATAGATTAGAGGCATCCCTTTCCTATATTCCAAAGAATGAGCATCTGTTCAGATTCAAAGCAAAAACTCATACCAAATGGTAACCTCTAGATAGATTGTCTCACGGGAAATATTCATTTTTGGTTACGTTTTTGTTCAGTTCTTTATATACAGCGGGGTTTGACCGTGAAATGGGTAAGAGTCCAAAGCCATTATACTAGCTTTCTAATCCAGTTCAAGGGAGACTCAACGGGATCACTTCATGCAGACACCTAGTGAATGGTTAAGGCAGGCTGGAGCGAGGCGCGCAGCATATGAGGTCATCTGCATCACATGCACTGCCGTGATATTCCTGATCTCGTCATACGGGATTGTTGCTTCGATCTTTGGTCATATCGACGTCGTGGGTGCTACGCTCGTCAACGTGGACTTATCTCCGATTGCATTCCCTGTGACGATACAGCCAGTGGCTGTTTTGATGGCGGCGGCTCTTGGACTCACATTCTCTGGTCTTGATCTTGCAAAGCCAAAGTTTCTCAAGGGTTCAAACACGACCTACTCTTTCATTAAGCTAGTCGCGTTCGTCGGAACAGCGCTGGCCGCCTACGAAGTGATGTACAATTTTGCAATATGGACTGCTGAGATCTCCACCAATTCTTTGCTCGGATTACTCAACCCTGACTTTTTGACAAACCAGTTCCCTAACCCCAAGACTCCATGGAACCTTGTGTTCGCGACCGAATTGAGTACAACGCTTCTTGCAATCGGATTGTATGTGTTCTATTACATCCGGCAGATTGAGCAGGATAAACTCCAAATGATGACATAGTTGTCCTACTTTGTCTGTTCTGTACTCTCTCCCTGTTTCTGGAGAATCTCGTCGGCTTTTGTTGTCCTTCTGAATATCAGGTACATTCCAAGGAGAGCAATGATGAATGCTGCTATCTCAATAGGCGTGAAATAGTTGTGAAGATTATCAACTATCGCTGTATAGTTCGCTCCGACTTGCTCTCCCAAATATATTAGCAATGCATCCCAGACGAAGATTCCAACGAACGAATAAACGATGAACTTCACAGTGCCCATCTTTGCAATTCCAGCGGGAAAAGCGACTAGTGTCCTTATCAGTGGGACAAACCTAGCAAGCAAGACAGTGATTGGCCCGTACTTTGCGAACCACTTCTCACTGATTTGCAAGTGCTTCTCATTTAGTCTCACCGCCTTCCCATAGCGCAATATTGCGGGACGACCAAGGTAGTAACCTAATCCGAAATCGATCAGAGTACCTACAATGCTTCCAGCACTTGCAACGATGACTGCAAGCCAGAATTCAATGTGTCCCTGATACACAAGATATCCAGCCAAGGGAAGCACTACCTCGCTCGGTATTGGCAAAGTCGCGCTTTCAAGGACCATGAGAAAGAATATCCCAAAGTAGCCCGACTGATCTAGAACATTCAGTGCGAATTGGATTATGGAATCAAGTAGCGACAAAGGAAATCAGACCGGATCAATTTCTCGGAGTTTGGAACTATTGAAAATGTAGCATTAAAATCATTTGTAGTACAGATCTAGAAACGACGCGGCATCCTGATCCCAGATCTGGATAGGTTTTTATCCCGCATTGCGAGCCATCGGGCAACATCTAAAGGATCGAGACAGTTTGTCACAACAGGCAAAAAGGCCGCTAAACGCACTGCAAAAAGCAGTGAACAAGGAAGTTTCGATCCGGCTTAAAATGGAACTCGAGTACCGGGGGAAGATGACAAACGTCGATCCCTACATGAATGTGATACTTGTGGATGCCACAGAATACAGCGGCGGCAATCCTTCAGCAACTTATGGGAAGGTCGTAATCCGGGGAAATAACGTCCTTTTCATCAAGATTGGGGACGGTTTTTCAGTCTAGATCTTTTCGGACTCGCCCGTGACGTACCTTAAAGCTTTCTTTTTGTCCAGTTTCAGGTCAAATTTCTTACTGAAAAACGAAACAATGTTTCCGACATCGTGGGAAATCATTTCCTTCGCGTTTGGGTGGTTCCTCCTTTCGTACTGTGGCCAGTCGATGATCCATGGGTTAAAGCCGTCATAGAGAATATTGTACTCGCTCAGGTCACCATCGATAATCCCCGCCTTTGTGTAGGCTTTTCTTGCGTTCTCAAGTATCTCGGCGAACAGTTTTTTGGGATCTTTAACGTCCTCCTTCCCGCAGGCATGAAGCATGACTCCTTCGACCTCACCCATCAGCACGGCATGTCTATCTCTTGCTATGAGATCCGGAGTTCTAACTCCCGCCTCTTTTGCCATCCTGAGTCCTTCCGCCTCTTTCTGTGCCGCATGAATATTGATCGCAAGCCATTGGTGCTGGCTCTCTGGACTAGAATATGACCTCTTAAGCCGAGTCGCCCTAAAGCTTATGCGCCCAATTCGGTAGAATTTGATAACAGACCGCCCTCCCGCTTCATTGATGGTTTGGAAGACATCAGACTCCTTTCCCATTCCAATGGACCTTCCCATTCCGGAGATTAGATTTAGTTTTACAAAAGAATGAAGTGCAAGTGCATCAAGACCCGCTGAAACAAGATTGTACCCGTGTTCAGTCTTGATCACAAAACCGAATGCGTTAAGACGTCCTAACCAGAATAACAGTTTCCCCGAGCTGAGCCCTGTGAGCTTCAAAAGCACTGGGAAGGGTATTGACTCAAACCGAGAAATCGACTTTTCAAGCGCTCCCAACACCTTAATGTCTCCAGATTCGAGCTTGGGGAGCGCTTTCGCAGCTATTTCTGCAGAAGACAGATGCTATCCCTCCTTGATCCATGTCAGCCTGATTGCCAAAGATAATCAATCTTTTAATCGTTGGTCAGGAGGGCCCTTCTCAGAGAATGAAACGCGATTGAAGCACTCGTCTGGAAATTGATCTCCTACTTGAGAAGGTCCCAAATCGCTCATTGCTGAGGAAGGGTGTTGCATGAGTTCTCGCAGCTCCTATTTTATCTGCAAGCCGTCATTGCCCCCAAACAAAAGACACAAGTAAGAATCCAAGATTGTGCTCATGACTTTGAACGCTTTAAGAACCTGACAACCTGAGGTATTTTCCAATTGCAGAACGTAACCGAGCTTCCTGAAGGTAAGCTTCCAATCGATTTCCTCAAGCCGATGCTTGACTCTTTCGAACGTGGAAATCTCGTTGTTTCTCCTAGCGTTGGAGTTGATGTAGGCGTCACGAGAAGCAAAGGACGGTTTCTTGTCTCTTCTTCTGATCCTATAACAGGAACTGAGAAGAGGATTGGATGGCATGGCGTAAATGTGAGCGCAAATGATGTCGCAACCAGTGGAATCATGCCAGACACGTTGAGCATGGTTGCCATGTTCCCTCCGAGAACAAGGACAGGAGTTATCATAGGAGTCATCGAAGAAATCAAAAAGACCGCAAAGGGACTCGGAATAACAGTAGCCGGAGGCCATACTGAGATCACACCAGGACTCGTGAAGCCAATCATCGTGATCACATGTTTTGGCTCTGGAGACAAGTTCGTGACGGCTGCAAATGCTAAACCTGGCGATTCAATCCTGATGACCAAGACTGCTGGTATCGAGGGAACATCGATACTGGCGAATCTTCCGAAGGTAGCTAGATCCGTTTCTTCTTCTGCGGCAACACGCGGAGGGAATCTGATCAGGAGTCTGAGCATAGTAAATGATGCAAAGCATGCATTTTCCACAGGCCATGTTCACGCCATGCACGACGTGACCGAAGGAGGGGTCATCGGTGCGGTCTTTGAGATGGGCCTCGCATCACATCTTGGCTTTGTGCTTGAATCGGATATCATCCCCGTCGATCCAGCGACAAGAGAGATATCTGACTCACTGGGAATAGATCCTCTCAGGCTCATCGGTTCAGGTGCGCTGCTCATCGCCTGCTCTTCGAAGACCGAAAGCAAAGTGATTCACACACTTGTATCAAAGGGCATTCGCTGCACCAAGATAGGAAGATTCTTTCCTCTTAGAAGAGGTCGTACTCTGATTAGGGCAGGTAGGCAGCTAGTTGTCACAGAAGAATCCATCCAAGATGAGCTTTGGCCTACGCTGCGAAAGTGCAGGAATGCGTAACGAGCACATCATAAACCCCTGCCTTCGCAGGGCGCAATCCTGGCAACAGGTTTCTCTGCGGTGCTGCAGACAGCAAGACTGTGAAAGGCGGCCTTGTTGTAGAGCTGGGATTCAAGCAAGTATAGCTAGTTTCCGCGCTATTGCCGCCTTGACAAAGTTGTAATAGCTTGGCT
>DAIDAB010000150.1:0-291 GCA_027310845.1 bacterium
ACCCTATTCAGCCCGAGGGTATATTAGTTATGAAAGAGAAGTCGTTGTATGGAAGTGGTTTTGTCATGAGCCCACTGTAGATATGAGCAGGCAGTTTTGATAGCTTCACTTTCAAGTCTGTCCCATTAGATGCCTTAATCTGGAGCGTACTTGTTCCTTTAAAGAGTGAAGCGAGCTTTCGCGCTCTTCTTGCAATCGATTCGTAATCAGCATCAATCCCTTCCAAAACATTCTTGTGCCATTGGTTCAAATTAAATCCATACATTTTCGCGCGGCTGTGGCTAATGTAGG
>DAIDAB010000150.1:301-5295 GCA_027310845.1 bacterium
TGTAGGATGTCCTCACTCTGACTCCACTGACCCCTGCCCTCCGGGCTCTCCTGTACCAATTCAAATTGTACGAGGATGAGGCGGATCTGCGTTTTGAGTCGAAAGTCAAGTACTTCTGGAGATCGGCCGGCCCTGGAAAGAAAACGTACGCATCTGAATTTTCGACAAGCGCCCACTCGTGTTTTCCAATCATTCCTACGGAAGATTCGGCTCCCTCGTCGTAGAGCCTCCAAAAGTTCGGCTCATTCTCTGTTATCAGGATAGCATTTGCTCCTGACTTCCTTGCCTCAAGTTTTATCTCATTTGCAAATTCAAGCTCATGTTCCCAAGCTTCTATTGTCAAGTTTTCGCTAGGCTTGAGACCCAAAATATCGCTGACGATCTTTCTTGCATATACTGAATAGCGATTAACTCGTTTTGATTTCTTAGAATCTGGCATTATGGTCCCAGTTTAACGAGACCAAACGACATGGAGATTAACTTTGCACAAAAGGGGCAAATCTGTTTGACTCTGGCCAGTAACTAATTCGCTCGGGTAATGCGAATCTCGAAGAATTGCTGCTGGCCAAGGAACAGAATGTGGAGTCTGGCTTCATAATGTCTTATTATTCGAAGTCGTTATCCAGTGTTTTGCGCACTTAGATTTAGAGAGTCCGGCCAATCATAACTTTGAGTTGAGAGGAAAGAATTGTTGTCAACACTTGCCGTAGATTCTGCATTCGAGGCAGTATCTGCTGTTTTTCTGCTGGCTGCGATGATTTATGCTTACAGGCTCTATGGACTCACAAAGAGCGCTAAGATTCTCGCGCTCTCGAAGCCACAGTCGGTATTCCACTGGTTCGTGCTGGCTTTTGTGCTCCTCTTTCTCTCGCAGTTACTCCCAATGATGAATTCTCTGATGATCGCGATTCCGTACGTGGATGCTCTTAGCCACCTGTTGATCATCGCAACCGGATTCTGCGGGGTTGTCGCTATGTACATGGCTCTCTATTATTACCGGAAAGCCTCCAAGAAAGAAGTCGGGGGAATACCTGCCTGAGGCATGATTGGGGAAATTTCGGCCCAAAGGTGCAGGGAATGCAAGAAAGCTCCGTTCGAGAGGAGGAAGCTGTTTCGGAACATGAGAACACCTCTTCAACGATTCAATTGGAATCAGGCGTGCTAAGGTCAGTGAACAAGATCGTCAGAGAGGCGGTCATTTCTGGTTTTGCTCATTTCGGCAACAAGAACGTTGTTGATTCGCTCTTGTACATTCTGGAATTGGAGCACGCGGTTGATGCACACAGCATCGCTGAAAACATTCCCTCTTTCAGAGCTGGGATAGCGGAGATGTTTGGCTCGTGTGCTTATGTTCTAGAAGAGCACGTCTGCGACGAGCTTGCAAGGAAATTAGGCATCGACAGGAACGGCCGCAATCTTGAAACACTTGTCTCGATGCTGAAGAAAACCTCGCATACTAGTGCAAGGTAGGCTTTCCTCCAGTCAGATATATATCTCAAGACCGCCTCAAGGTAGTCGAGTTCCTCTTGATTGATATCTCTATGAAGAAAGAGAACCCGGATCGAGCTATAGCGTACTTTGACGGACGCGACGCGCGGGTCTACAAGGCGCTTGTTTCACGGTTGCGGTCTGAGGAAGCAGCTCAGAATGCAATCATTCTAGTCGGGCTAATGGCGAAACTGAAGAAACTGGATTCTTGCAGGGCCTCTGAGGAAGTTGAAAGGATACAAAAACTGTTTCCAAAGCACGTTGGTGTCTCTTACAGGAAATTCGTTCTAATGCTCGACGACGTCTAGAGCAAAGCTTCTTCCTCTTCTTCCGGTTCTCTCCGAGATTCCGTGAGCTTCTGATACATCGAAGCCTTTGACTTCTCGCTTATCATCGCTGCCATAAGCATCGAAAAGCCGCCGAAGAAAATCAGTGCCAACGCAATATAGGTCCCGTATGTTGGGAGATATATCACTGCGCCTACGGCGACTAGGAAGAGTGATGCTGAAAATATCGCAAATAGCGCCGACAGGATGCCCGCCTTTGACTTCACTGACTCTCAAAGGACCCAAGTTTTGTTCGTGTAAAAGGCTTGTGAGGAGGTATGGCATAATTACCCTTCTCAGTGGTGAATTGTTGCGGCGTGCACAATTCATGGATTCACTAATTTTGCTTTTTCAGATTCCTTTTTTCGAAGAATCTGGAAGAAATGCAGCTATTTTCACAGATTGGACCGGGGAGCGTCACATCGAAACCTTGGATTCAAAGCCTTCCCTTCCAAAGATCCGGTTAACGGACTTTTCAACCATTGTTCTGTTTTCTTCTGGAGTATATACGCGCATAATATCCATGAATCCTGCTATCGTTCCGATAAGTGGCATTTCTTCGATCTTGAGATTGAATGACACTTTTCTGCCTTCATCTTTGCTCTTAACTACTGTTATCTGGTCAAACGATTCTCTTGTAGAGGAAATGGGAACAGAAGGTGCAGTAGGCACATCAACATAGACATCCTCCGCATCGACCCGAGCGCCCGCGGCAATTTCTTCAGATAACTTTTGCCGTATCTTCTCACTATTGAATATTGAAGCAAGGAACTTGTCTTTCTGCTGGACGCTACGCTCAAAGACGCATTTTAGCAATTTCCTTCTGTTATATTCGTCGGCAAGCTTCTTTGCCTTTTTGAGTTGCGAATCAGATCCCGTGTTCATGTTCCTTATCCTGTAGAGCGTGGCTTCGTCAGTAAGCGAAAGATAATTGTCAAGTGAGAGATCAGTCAGACGAAGCGCCTTGTCTGCAAGGATCATCGATTTTACGAGCATGAGCTCTGCAGCCCGGACAGTCCTGTGAAAGTAAACAGCACGAAACATCTCGTAACGAGCAATCATTAATGCTTCAAAAGCAAATAGTGCGGCTTGTCCTATTGCAAGTTTGTCTTCTATAACATCAAAGGAGTTGATTATCCTCATAACATCCACCTTGCCGTACTCCACTCCGGTAAAGTAAGAATCTCGGAGTAAGTAATCCATGATATCCACCGAAAGACCTCCTCCGATTACATCATTCAAGTACCTCTGCTTTGACTTTGATTTCCCCACCGCAAGTTCGCTCAATGACTTCTTCGACACGCTGTGCTTTTCCAAAATGTCACCTATCTCACTTTTGAGAACTATTTTCTGCGTCATGTCCTCATGAGTGAATTCCGTTCTCTCTGCCATCACTTCCTCGAACATGTGGCTGAAAGGGCCATGACCGACATCATGAAGTAGCGCGGCGACTCTGAGCTCCTTTGCGTCCTGAGAAGAGAATCCTGCAAACTTTCTCTCCAATATCTCTCCAACCTTACCTGCAAGGTACATCGCGCCGATGACATGCTCAAAACGCGAGTGCTGACCCCCAGGATAGACTAAATGGCATCCTGCAAGCTGTCTTATTCTCCGAAGGCGCTGGAATATCGCGGTGTCGATGATTCTCCTTTCAAGTTCAGATGCGTAAATGTACCCATGGATTGGGTCTCTGATCTCCGCGGATTCTTTCATAGGAAGCTCGTGATTCCTTCGCACTGCGGGCAATTACAGTTTCTTGCAGGCCAGGCAGAGGGAGAGGCCTATCTGCCTTTCGATTGGGCATTGTGAAACGATTTGGAGCCACAGCTCGCTTAAAATTGACCCGTTCCAACAAATTTCCTATGATATTCACAAGCGCTCGAAACAATGCAAGAAAAGAAGGCCGCCCCCTCTCTGAAGGAAGACGGGGATAGTGCTTCAGACGGTGAAAAACTTTCAAACATTTTCGACGAAATGGAGCCAAAAGTGAGGCAGCAAGTCAAGATCGTTGGAAGAACGCTCTTTTGTTTTCGTTGCGACGGCTCAAAAGAGATGGCAAGCTACTACTGTGCATGTGGCTCGTTCCTTTGCACAATCCACCTAGCAGAGCATAGCTGCCTCGTGTCTGCCAGCATGCAGTACAACGAGGAACTCATGGGCGCATTGTGTTAGGCTGTCAAACCGGGTTCTGCTAGAACTCAGCTTTCCGGATCAATCATTTATTTGATGTCAGGGAGCGCTGCTCCGAGAAGGTAAGTCTTTTCAGCTCCCTGTAACCTCTATACAGGTTCCCGAATCCAATCAAACCGACCACACCTATTACAAGAATTGAAGCGACTCCCAAGGAATCAAGGTTCGGAATGGGATTCCCTGTGTGGATCGCTAGCTGATCAAGAAGCGGAAAAGCAACTATCAGAGCTCCGATCACCGAAAACGCTGCGCCTCCCAGGTACAGCGTCCTTGCTGCTGCAGATCTCCCAACATACTTTATCTGGTCGACTGTAAGTTTCTTCACTCGCATAATGTTTGCAAAGACTGCGCCAAGAGCTATTTGCATGCACATCGTCCCAAATCCAAAGAGCAATCCAACGAGTGGTGCGTAGAATACACTGGGCATCTGAGGTGTAAGTATGAATGTGATAATTGTTGCATATGCCCCTAAACCCCAGCCCGCTATGAATCCATGGGCTGTTGCCATCTTTAGGGGTACGGGTTTTATCTCCGTTTCATGAAGTGGAAGCCTTTCTGCCTGTGTCGAATGGTGTTCTCTTCCGAGCAATCTGTCTATCGGAACGTGCAGATATCTGCCCTTTAGTATGTACGATCCTGCAACAAACATTGCCAATCCGACAACGACGTAGACAGGTCCATCCAAGTTGTACGCTTGGTAGAGTGTGGCAAGCCCGAGGAAGCCCAGCGTAGTGAGGACAGCTCTCTGGCTCATGAAACCAAGTGAGAACATGAAACCAGATTTCATTCCTCCTCTCGTGCTGTAACTTCCAATGGAATAGCTGAAGGTTATTGGCCATGTGTGCTCATCGGGCGTTATGCCATGAAGCATGCCGAGAATGAACGCAATTCCAAGAATCACACTAACCGCTAGCCCCGCAGGCGGATTCAGGATAGTGTTTAGATCAAACATTGTCGGCTAATCGGACTCTTCTCTGTCTGTTATCCAGC
>DAIDAB010000151.1 GCA_027310845.1 bacterium
AAATCCGGTGGCAGTTCCGGTTGGATCGAGCGCCTTTTCTCGACGCACCCTCCGATTCCAGATCGAGTTAAGGCTCTCCTTGATACAGAAGTGCATTAACCACTAGATATAGACAGTTCATTGTGGTATCTTTATATCGGCTGTTCTCGAAACCAAATGAATAGGAGGAACACATAATGACACGAGTTCTGTATTTTTCCCCCCAAAAAGGATATGTTAATGGGAAGACTATTAACGACGAGGGGAAGATAACCAATAATAACGCAGGAACCGGTGATGGGAACTTTTGCTCTTGCGGCGGATGCAAGGGAATGCACCCGCAGAAAACGCGAAATAAGTGGTGGTGGAAGAAACTCGTCACCCAATTGGGATAAAGTCATACGGATGGCCTGTCGCGCGACAGGCCATCTTTTTATAATTACGTGCACAACCGTCTAAATTTTGATAGTGTTTTCAATACAGATTGATGTAGAGTCGAGTAACTATAAATATAGGAGGCGTCGCATAGTGGTCTAGTGCACCGCCTTGGAAAGGCGGCAGACCCGAAAGGGTCTCGAGAGTTCGAATCTCTCCGCCTCCGCCATTGATACTTTTTATCGGTGTGTCCTAATTACCTTAGGCATGAGGCAGCAGTACGACCCAAGTGGTTCGAATCGCATTCGAACTTCTTCCATAAAGTCAGAAAGAAATCTTCGGGATTCACATCGACGTGATACAATGTTCTTTAACATGGAGGGTCCAAACAAACCTGAAGAGTCGCCCGAAAACTTAGACACGAAGATTTCAATTAACACAGTCGAGCATGCGATTGAGGAGGTTTTACCAATCCGTTCTCTGGTTGAGATTTTCGGACCGGAAACCTATTTGATTGGAGGTGCAGTTAGAGATTTGATTTTGGGGGACAATATTAGCAATAAAGATTTTGATCTCATGACCAGAGCTTCCTCTGAAGAAGTCCTGGAAAAGCTCAACACAACAGGTTTCTCAGAGGCACAGGGCGTAAAATTTGGAGACAAGCAGTATTCGATGAGGGAGGGCACCGGCGTTATCAATTTGCTATTAGACGGAAGACAGATTCAAGTTGGGTTTAAGGGCGAACAGAGCATAGAAAGTCTCATTGAGGGGGGCGATGTAAATCTGAATTGCTGCGCGTTCTCTCTCGGGACCAAGAAGATAATAAATCCGGATGTCTTTAATGAAATCCTGGAACATAGATTGCTGTTTTGCAATACTGAACTCGCAAAGAATGATCCTATGAAGATAGTTAGTGCGCTAAAGATTATTTCAAGGATGCCTGATATTCAAGTAGATGAAAAGACTCAAGATGTTATTTCGCAAGGACTACCCAAACTTATTGATTTCTTTAAAGAACACCCTGACCGCCGGCATAAACTTGCTCAAGTATTCGGAAACATTACTTCTGGAGAGGTCGTCAAAATATTTTCTACAATCGACACCCGTGGCGTTCTTGATGGATTGGAAACTCCACGGATTAAGCCCGAGATATCAGACGGGTACATATCTTCTTTCATTGAAGATGTACCTAGTGACATAAAACAGAAAATCTCAGATCTCATCAGAGAAAAATTCGGTGCTCGTTTAGAGGAAGACAAACTTTTCAATGCGAAAGTCAAATCAGCTGTTTATAAGACAAATGAACAAAGAGATGTTGTAGCGTGTTGTTTGATGGATGGCAAGAGAATATATCTCGCTTCAGCTATTGATTCGGTCGAAATTGTCGATATCGTCGCAAATCTATGTGAACACAATGATAAAATCTGGACGACCATTTCTCCGAGTCGCAACCTGCTTATCAGTCTTTCCTTGAAAGCCGGACTTCGCCCAGTCACTGATCCCTCCGTGCTTAAGAAGATTTTGATTAGTAATTATCCTGAATATGACGACAAGATTGTTACCGAAATGGTGCGCGGGCGTTTGATTTTCACCAAATCCGGCTCTAATGATGCTCCGCAGATCCTGCTCACTTCATAAGGTATGAAAGAAAATACTGGGTACATCGCAGTTGAATTTGATGACACACAAAAACAGAAAATCATTCGTTGGTCATCGCAAATTCCTGAACGCGACATCGCACGAGCAGTGATAGAAGGGAAAGATGAGGGTGGTAACGTCACCGGAAAGCTCCATCTCACATTGTTTTATGGTCTTGACGAGGATTCCTTGAATCAAGATGAACTGAATGATTTCATTGCGCGATTGGACATCTCGTCTGTCGATGTGATTGATGTTGGCATATTTCCGGTGGAAGAATTTGATTGCAATGCGCTCTATCTGGAGGTGTCAGATGAGTCTGGAGAGTTAAAATCGGCACATGAACGCTTAGAAGCATTCCCATATATCCCAAAATATCAGAAGCCTGATTTCAGGCCGCATATTACTCTTGCATATGTCGGAAAAGATTTCGATACCAACTCTCTCACAGACGACTTTCCGAGGAATCTTTTGGTGAAGGCAATTACGCATTTCCGAAAGACTGCCTCGATATCTTAGTATTTTTTATCGGACCAATGTGGAAACCAATATTTTGCAACGTGTTTTCAGTTCGAATCCCTGCGCTATAGATATAGTCCCGGAGTGGAAAGTTCAAATCTCTTTGCGGTCAAAACTCTCGGGGATTCGAACCAAATATTCGGAATAAAATCATGATGTTTTAAGTCATATGGCGAAGGGGCGACCCATCGGGTTCGAATCCCTCCCTCTCCGCCCGAACGTGAGCCCGTGTTACGCGACCGTCCCGCCTTGTAAATCAAGGGTCTTGTGAAGTGTCTCGTTTTCTGAAAAAGTTGAGGGCGAAGGGACGTCCGAACTTTTCCACTGGACCCGTTATTGCGGAGACGGTGAGCCGCCTGTCAGGAGATTTCTAAATTCAACGTGGCCATTCGCCATCAGGCGGCTAATTAATTCCTTTGCTTCTGTTTTTGCCTCTTCTTCAGGTGACTCGAGCGCGGTAGAGATTATGGAGTTCACTGCATCCTTATTGCCGAAGACCAGCCAGGTATGCCGATCACCGAGAGTTAATTTCCCAAGTATTTTTATAACCGCTACAGGAAAGGTCTTTACCAGTTCAACCAATCGCTTCGCTATATAGTGATCAGCATTAGTCCTCGGCTCACCAATCTCAAGTGCCCTTAGATATTGTTCGCAGCTCCAGAGATCGTCAAAATCTCCTGACGCAAACCACCATCCAAACGCAGACATCTCCCCCGCATATTCCACTTTGTCAGCTGCCGTCTCTGCGACCGTAAGTCGCTGATCCAACAATGCTTTGAGCTGCGTCTGTGCTTCTACAGGCAGAACCGAATTGTCGCTCAGCAGGCTACGCCCTATAAAATCCAGTGCGAACTGGCGCGATTTCGCATCAGCAGTATTCCAAAATTCCACAATAAGCTCGTCGTCTAAGGCAAGCTTGCCTCGCCAATAAAAAACCATTAAGTGCTGTGTGAGTCTCTCATCCTCGCTTACATGACGCATCTTTCTACCACTACCGATATTTCGTATCGCTTCCAGATATCGACTCTTTAGTACAAGTAAGGGCTCGTTATACGCATCTGCATAAACCATATATGCCTGCCATGCAGCAAGATACAAAGGATCTTCAAATCTCCCAGGTGGCCAAATGGCGTCCAGATGGGCAATGGTCCATGCGCGATCCATCATAAGAATCCAAGGGAAGAAACGTCCATAAATGGCTCGTACTGCGATTGAGCTATCTGCTGCTGGATCCAGGTGCTTCTCGAGAACTCTTTGTAGCTCAGGCATCACTTGGAATCCCTCCTTTTTGAGGCGCTCTTTACCACCCTCCGTTTCCTCGATATTTCTGTACACCCAAAGTCCATACTCCATGGCAGCATTCATTGCTTCACCGCGTACGGTGTTAATCGCTAGTGTGTATGCATCATCGACAAACGCCCCGTCTTTAGTGCGCTCTTCAGCTGGAGTCGGGTTTGGGTCTTCTGTTAGAAGCTCAATTATTTTCCAAATGATATCTCTCATTTCGAAGGGGGCGGAAGTGCTAAGTCCTCTCGACACGAGAGATCCTATCGTTCTCCTGGTCCAACCCCAGTCTGGATCTTGATCCATGACACCCCCTTGTCGTCCTGGCATCTCTCGTGGTTGAGCCATCACCCACGTACTTAGTTCTAGCAAAGCCACCCAACTAACTGCAGCATTGTTTTGGGCGAGATTATAGAAGCCATCGAGATACGAGCGCACATAGGTCGGATCTAATTCTTTAAATTTTTCTGCAAGCGGCTCAAAGTACTCCGGATCGAGTTTTACAGCAGCAGATATGTCTCGACCCAGACCTTCTTTTGTTGGTCCGAAGTCAAAACGGTTTCCGGTGGGCTTCCACGTCTTTAGGAGCTCAAACATTTTCTCTGATCCCATGTCGATGAGACTCTTTGCATTTGTGACGCTTGTCGGTCCAACGTAAGAACTGGAATATGAGGAGAAGTCCGGGTGATCAGGTGCTCCAAATTTTGTGACCAAGTCATCGTATCGTTGTTTCCATGTGCCAGTCAGGTGATCTTTGAAGTGTGATAGTCGATCACGTTTCCAGACTTCTAAGATGCGTAGTGCCTGTTCATCCGTCAGTTCACGTCGTGCCCTGTCTGCCTCAATTGCCTTCTGGAATCGAGAAGCGTCTTCGATCATACCCAGAACTTTCTCTTGTTGGTCTGGGCTCAGTACTTCAAAACCACTCTGCGCTAAACCTGCATATTCATGACGAAAGTCAGATTCTTCGAGTATGTCTCTATTGAGAAGTCGTTCAGCAACCAGTGTCGATTCTAGAGTCGGGAATTGACTAATGAGATACATACTTATTCGACGGAATATGATCCATTTATAGCTTTCCAGTTTTGCAACGATTTCTTTCAGAGCCGTAGGATTACTTTCTATAATCTTTAGTGCTGTATCGCGCACCGCAGTAACCAGAGAGTTTTCAACTTGGTCAAATTGATGGTTTTGCGAGTGATTTTCTATTGCTGGGCGCCAAACTTGCGATATGTCGTTATAACTATTTTCTTTGTCTGGAATGTCGTGATCCGGGTATGAAAGTCGGACATAGTCGAGAAGCAGCTTCGACACAAGGTCGAGTGCGCGATTTGCATCAAGCTCAATGAGCTTAGGAAACTCTTCTTTAAGAAATTGCGAATACTGCCATTCATCTAGTCGCGCTTGGGGCTTAATCGATCTGTACATC
>DAIDAB010000152.1 GCA_027310845.1 bacterium
GGATACACTTATTGCCATCCAGAAATTTCAAGCAATTCTGCAACCCGAAGGAGATAGAGAAAATGAAATTCGGCGTATTCGTGTCAAACTGGGAACCTTTTGCTTACGAACCCAAAATCTATGAAAAAATCGCGACCCAGGCAGAAGATCTGGGTTATGAGTTTTTCTTGGTTTCCAATCATTTTCTAAGGCCTTCGATTGGAACCCAGAAGGCAGCTTCGATTCGGGCCGAATCCACAATCGACACGTGGTCGATACTTTCCTACGTCGCAGCAAAGACTAGCAAGATAAAAATCGGATCCTGCGTGGCTCCACTGCCATTGTACAATCCTTTCCTGCTTTCAAAGACAGTGTCGAGCATTGATGTGCTCTCAGGTGGCAGAGTGATTTTCGGGGTCGGTGCTGGTTACGATCAGAGGGAATTCGAGATCTATGGCACATGGGACAATGCTGCGACTAGAGTTGCGAAAACACGCGAGTCAATAGAATTGATAAAGAAGCTCTGGTCCGAAGAAAGCGTGGATTTCAAAGGTAAGTTCTACAATGCAAAGGGTGTGATCAGCGAGCCCAAACCGTTGCAGGGATCTTCCCTCCCGATATGGACTGGTGCGATGGGCCTCAAGACTCTAGAGCTTACCTCAAGGTTCGCCGACGTTTGGATACCTTCCCTTCCTCTGGGAGCTTCACTTGACTTTTACGAGAAGAGATCAAAAAAACTCAAGAGTGATGCCCAAAAGTTTGGCAGAAGTGTCAAGATGGGATTGTTGGGGCACATCGTTCCTGAGGATTTCAAATTGCCTTTCTCAGTGGTAGGAACTCTCAGTTCCTCCGCAATGACCCTAGAGAAGTACAGGGAACTTGGATGTGAATACTTTGCTGCGGTTTTTTTGCCAACTCAGGACACGCTCGACCTGATGAAACGTTTTCATCAGGAAGTTGTGCCTTCGTTTTCATAGGCTAAAGTATTAGATTTCGCAATCGATGATCCTGACATCTTTCGATGGTGGGAAGCCCAGCGACCACCCATATATGTGGCTAAGTACCCCAAGGCAAATAGCGTGAATGGTATTGTCGCAACCCAAAAGGAAAATGTGGATGACGCCAAGGACAGCGCAATATTCTGCAATTCGGTCAGGAGCAATTAGTCCACACCCATGTCAAGACGTACCGATTACATGATTTGAAACTGCTGACTTTTTCCGTTGTAACTCAGTAGCTCTGCAGCAATTCCCCATTCTATCAGGAGAAGCTTCACTATAGCTTCATCCTTCTCGGGAGACTGTTGCCAAAACATATTCTTGTGATGGAGAGATTCCGCCACCTCCCATGCCGAAACTGAGCTCTTCTTCAAGAGAAGCTCAAGTGCAGTTTTGAATGGCTCAATTTTGCGTAGCTCCGCTCTGATGATGCTTATCTTTCCATCTGAGGCTTTGAGAAAGCCTAGTCCTAGGTCGGTGAGAATAACGTATTTTCCCTCTTTCTTTACAAGACCCAGCCCCTCTGCTGTCCCGAGAGTAGAAAGTAGACTGGGAGTCTGCTGATGGAATCGGTGAGCTAGGCTCGAGACTTCAATTGGAAGCTCCATTCCTTCCAAGACTTCGGCCAATCCAATGACTTTGATCGGCGTAGCCTTTGCAGGCATCAGGAACTCCTGGGGAGGACTTGCTTTTTCTCCATTCTCATTGATTTGTGCTAGCATTTGGATGTTTCTGAGCAAATCAGTTCTACTCCTACTCGCAAGACCTAGCTTGGTGGGGGCCTTGCGCCCAGTGTCACCTGAAGGGTCATGTAACTCCCTGCTCTTATAATCCCGAGCTGCACTACTTGATTGGGCAGGGCGTTTTCTTCAAGCCAAGAGGATAATGCATCACCATTGATTAATCTTGTTCCATTTATGGAGATGATAATGTCTCCCCCTGTCACATATTGCTGGCCGTCGACGGTGGTTGTTGTACTCCCGCCGCGCAATCCTGCGTTCGCGGCTGGAGATCCACTTACGACGCTTTCAACAAGTACTCCATACGTGACGTTTGCCCCAGCGACTTTGGAGAGATCGTAGCTCATGTCAGCGCTCCCGATCCCGAGATATGGGTGGAGGTTGTAAGATCCAGTAGTAATCAGGTAGGGCACTTCGCGCAGTATTGTGTCAGATGGTATGGCGAAACCGACTCCCTGGGAGCCACTCACGACGGCTGTGGTTATTCCAACGACCTGTCCATACGCATTAAGAAGCGGACCGCCAGAGTTTCCAGGATTGATCGGGGTGCTGAATTGGATAACATTAGCTATTGGATAATTTCCCGCCGCCTGCTCTGTTATTGTCCTACCAAGCTGGCTCACTATACCAAAGGTCATCGAGCCGGAGAGGCCAAAGGGGTTGCCTATTGCAAGGACAGATTCGCCAACGCTCAGGCTAGAGGATGAGGTGACTGCGAGAGGGTGGAATTCATTTGAAGGTGCGTTGGAGGAAAGTACTGCGAGATCGCTGTAAGGGTCGGAGCCAATAACCGTTGCTGGGAATGCATCACCATTGGAGAAGGTCACCGTAATATTTGCGTCGCCGTCGACGACGTGAAAGTTTGTGACGATGTAGTTAGAATTTGAAAAGTCAATGACAAATCCGGAACCAAGTACTTCCTGTATTGTCTGACCAAAAACGGAACTGACAGACTGGAATCCTTGCACTGTGACAACGCTGGCATTCGCATAGCTGTAAATTTCGACTGGATTGATTGTTGAATTCGAACTAGAAGTGAAGAAATTTGTTCCTGGATAGGTCCCATTTGCAGTCGCGAGCTCAACTGTTCCCGCTTCTCTCTGGAGAGAAGCAACAGTGTTATTGAGCGAACTGACTTTTTGGTTGAGGGAGGATAATTCTTGCTTAGATTGAAAATAATACAGGGCGAGTGCGGAGCCTGCAAATATCAATAGTACGATCAACACTACGAAGACCGTTCTCCCTTTGTTAGGTTGCTGAATTGCAGTTTCCAATAGATTCGACCTCTGGCAGAAAACGCAATGTTCATCGTAACCTTATATAGAATGGGGACGATGCGTATGCACCCTCCGTCCATTACGCTGATAGGAGTTCTGACTGGAGTTTAGGGAAGATTAGGACAACATGACGTTCCCCTATCTCGAAGTAAGCATCCTGTTCGAATTTGTAAGCGGAGTGGTTGCGCTCCTCGTGAGCTACTACGCTTTCAAGTACAGCAGACTTCTTGAGAACTATACACTCAAATTCATAAGCGTAGGGTTTTTCCTCCTTGCCCTTGGGATCCTAATAGAAGCAACGGTTGTCTCACTTGTGGATCTAGGTGTAGGACGCCTGTTTGCGGATGTCATTCTGGTCGTGGCCGCTTCTGGGCTTTACTCCTTTCTTCAGGTCGCGGCGTATTTCCTGATCGCACTGGGCTACATCAGTAGCGCATACACTTCTACTCCGAGATCTTCCACAGATGAGATTGGCAATGGAACTACCGCCGCTTTCATCGCTTTGCCCCTTTTCATTCCACCCGGGATAGAAAGACTCAACGAATTAATTTCCCTGTCACGCGAAGTAATCATAGTATCAGGCGTACTTTCAGTAGCATTTGTTTCGATGGTCGTGTTTCAGGGTACAATCAACTATGTTCAGAGCAGGAACAGGCTGGCGCTTTTGGTGCTTTCGAGCTTCGTTCTCATACTAGTAGCCGAAGGGCTTGGGCTCTGGTCTGCAATTTCGCTTTCAACCACTATCAACCTAATTTCGATCGCGGCCAGGTTCGCTGGCTTTCTCTCACTTCTGATCTTCATTCTCTGGAGAAGTAAAATTGGTCCAACCGGAAAAGCCTCGCAGTAAGATAAGAATCTACATGGACATACTGCAGGCAGTGCAGGAGGCGGGTAGGGCAAAACCTACACATGTTCTCCAAAAAGCGAATCTCTCACACGAACGACTGACAAGATACTTGGGCGAGCTCGTCGAAAAGAATCTCGTCTCGGAGAATCAGGACGATGGGAACAGATACTATGCACTAACAGAGCGTGGCATAAAGTTCTTGGATGAACTTAGAAGAGCTGAAACATTCGTAGCGGGTTTCGGGCTATCCTTCTAGGCAGAGTTCAGGATTTCTGTTCGTGAGTTACGTCACGAGTCAACAATCTAAGGGGTCACCATACAGGTTCTGGCCCATTCAGATAATAGGTTATAAGAGCAAGGGTTTTCTCGAATCCAGAAGACTTGACCCAAGAACAAACAACGAATGTTACAAAATCAATGGCATTGATAGTGGACTATATCGTGATTCTGCTAGCAGCTGTGATGATTGTTGGTCTAGTCCTGGCTCTTTACAAGGTTGCAACTGATCTGATACCAATCATTCAAGCAAGTACTTTTGATCTTGGCAGCAAGAATTTTGTCATCGACACTCTTTCTACATTCGTCATATTGGAACTGTTGCTCGGATTTCTGCAATATCATGGCGCGAACCGAATAGCTCCAACATACATACTGGATGCAGGTCTCTTCTTTGTCACACGGGAGCTAATGATCGAGCTCTATTCAGGTGCAGTTGCAGCCGCTGATCTCATAGCATTTGGAGCAATAATCGGGGCTCTTGGTATCACGCGAATTATGATTGGGAGGTCATCCAAGGAAGACAAGACTTCCTCTAGCGGACAGGTTCTTGAAACAAAAACAGGTTGAATTTGATATCAATAGGAATCAAGTCTCTGTCCTAAACTGAAGTATTACCTCTTCGTCGTCTCCTGTCACTCCGCTCTTTCAGAGCTCTTTGGAAGTCACGATCTAAATTGTCAACTAGCCTTTGTAAATTGCCAACGAGTTCTTGCACTTTAACCCTGGCTTCGTTCTTTATCTCTTGAAGTCTGGCCGTCGTATAGAGATGATAGTACCCGCCATCCTTGAGTGTTCTCGACTCCTTGTAGCACAAGCCAACACTAACAAGCTTCGCGAGGCCCCGGTGAATCGTCGTCCTGTCACGACCGAGCCTCTCTGAAAGCTCATCCACTGTGGCAGAACCCATACTCGCGAGCTCGTAGAAAAAATCAGACTCTGCAGGAGCGAGATTGTACAAACAGATCAAAAGGTCCTCGCATGTCGCGCCACTTCTAGTGAGTGTGTTTAATGAATCCAATTCACTAAAGTATCGAGGTATACGTGGTTTTATAGGTATTGTAGGGTCTTGGCAAGACCACAATATTCTTATAACAGAGATAA
>DAIDAB010000153.1:0-310 GCA_027310845.1 bacterium
GTTTCAAGCACCCATGCAGATATTGCTCAAAGCTCGTAATGCCAGAAGATGTAACATGCCCGTACTGCGGCAAGGAATCCCCGATTTTCATCCGGTGTCCTAGGTGTAAGGCACAAATTCAGAAGGACTACCAGAAATGTCCTTCCTGCGGACAGGCGCTCCAGATACTGTGCATAGACTGCGGTAAAGCCACTTTCTTCGACGTATACTGCGAAAAGTGCGGACAAAAGCAGGAAATTGAATGCCAGAAATGTCACAAAAAGCAACCTCCGATTTATCCAAAGTGCATTTCGTGCAAGAGAGATATGCC
>DAIDAB010000153.1:320-5221 GCA_027310845.1 bacterium
ACATAGAAGAACAGCCACGCGAAAGAGAAATAGGAATTTAGTGAAGATAGAATGTGCGAATATTGCCAGGGCGAAGGGTGCATTTGTGGCACACCTTCTGCAGATAATAAATCACCTTGCAGGTGCGAAATCCTTGGAACAGAAACATGTCCAAGTTGTGGATGCCAGGCGCAACCTTGGTGGTCCGAGATCAGGATCCCTGGTAGCAGTGGTATCACAGATATGATGTGGGACCTAAATAGTGGCGATTGTTTCTTTCCAGCTTCAAAGGAGAAGATAGTCCAGTCAATGTCATCTTCGTATGAAGATGCGAGCTGGTTATCGCAGAATCTACCCGATAAGACTTACTCAAAAGCGGGTGACATAGTAGCCGCTCTAATTGGTAATCTGCCTCCTATTCAGTGGCAGAGACAACCGACTGAAATCCTCTGGAAGTATCCGTATGGTTCTATCGCTCCCGGCCAGCAACTCGTAGTAGCTGAGAATCAAAAGGTCATGATGGTGAGTAAGGGGGGCAAAGGGTGCGATGAATTTCCTGTTGGGCAACACACAATTTCGATTGCCAATTGTCCACTTTTGGCTATGCAATCCAGAAAATCACTTCCTGGCTTTTCCCACCCTGTGCTCGATGGAGCACCTGTCTTTTTCTCGCCTTCTATGGAATTCGAAGTTGGGCTTTCTGTAATGGGGCAAACTCACGCATTGAGACGGGTTATGGCAAAAGGGGTTGCAAGAGTTCGGATTTCATCTCCGAAGCAATTCTTTGAACAAATAGGCCAAAAGAGTAACTTTAACTCGCAGAGTGCGCTCTCGGCTCTGCAAAAGTACTGCGATGAAACCTTGAAGAAGGAAATGCTCGCTCACGAGATGGACGAACTGACTAGCAATACCTCTCTTCTTGAAAAGGCACTTTTGGATGGACTCAGAAACGTGGGTCTCGAACCTGTAAATGTGAGTTTCAGCTCAATTGGAGAATTCGGACCAGGCATGTTCATGCCGTCGGCAGGCCAGATGAATGATCCAAAAATGTATGAGCAAATGAAGCAGATGGCAGAATCGATGAAGACGGCACAAATGGCGCGGTTGCAAGAATTGCAGAAGATGCAGGAGCAGCAGCGACAACGAGCATACGCGATGTCGCAATCAACTTCCTTGAACAATCGAACTGTTGCTTGTCCGAGCTGCAATGCTTCAAACCCATACACTAGCAAGTTTTGTGGTGCTTGTGGAAAGCCACTGCAAGAGCAGAAAAAAACTTGCTCCAAATGCGGACAGCAATCGGATCCAGGAATAAAATTTTGTGGGAATTGCGGATCAAAGCTGGATTAGGGAGTCAAACAAAATATGCGTCCAGAATTACTGATTCAGAATCTCTTTCATCGATAGAATCTGCCTGTTTCTCCTCATTTTCACAATATGAATTAATCAATGGTTTTCTGGCGCGCGCAAAAGTCCAACTCGCCCGAGATGTTGCAGCAAAATTTCCGCAGAGTGCCCTGCCGGGCCCGATTCGGTGTCAATTGTAAGATCTTGGGAAAGTGGTTCTTCGTATGGATCCTGGACGCCAGTCATGTTGTTTATTTCACCCCGCCTTGCCTTTGCATACAGTCCCTTTGGATCCCTTTTTTCACAAGCTGCAAGTGAAGCCTTGACGTACACCTCTACAAATCTGTCGGATCCAACGACTTCCTTCGCGCTCGCGCGGGATACTCTGTACGGAGAAATCAACGCAACAATTGACACAACTCCGTTTCTCGAGAGCACTTTAGCTAGATAAGAGACGCGTCTTGCGTGTTCCTCTCTGTCTTCCTTTGATAGTCCCAAGTCTCTTGAAAGTCCCTTTCTAACTTCATCTCCGTCTAGGATTTCGACGAATCTGCCATGCTCGTTTTCTAATCTACTTTTCAGGATTCCAGCTATCGTAGTCTTTCCAGATCCTGGGAGTCCGGTCATCCAGATAGTGAAACCTTTAGGCCTACTATTTTCTACCCTCGTTTCATTTGATTCTGTATTAGCCGTCTTCATCTCGAGCTCGTTCATGAACCATTCACCACGCCAAGAATCACCCGGCCATCCATTCCGTCCGGAATTTCCAGGTCATATAGGCGCAATAGAGTCGGAGCAATGTCTTCCACTCGCAGCCCTTTCAATTCCTTCCCTTTCAAATTCTTCTTTGGGTCAAACATGAGAAAGATCCCATTCATCGAATGGACTGAATCGTCCGGACCAGTATCGTTCTCGAAGAGATAGAGTGAATCATGGCCCACTGTTCCCGCAGACCTCCAGTTAAGATCCCCGAAGTAGACAATGAGATCCGGCTTGTCTCCCATTGCAATACCGTATAGCTCGCTTGGCTCAAACACGAAATTGTTCAACTTCTTTCCTTTGTCATCGGCAATCGACATGGCCTTTTGGGCGAAACTCTTCTTCTCTCTTTCGAGATCATTTGGGTTGATCAATCCATCAGACTCCCTTCCCTTCACATTGAAGAAGATCCTGGCATAATACCCTCCCAAACCGCAGGCCTTCGTCTTTGACCAGTCAATTTCTGCCTCGTCGATTTCTGTTACGACAGATGGTGGGGTCTTGAACTTTAGAAAGCCTTCTTTCTCAAGCCATTGGTTCACACAGAAAGCTCCGTGCATCCCCTTGGAACCGTGATCAGACAGGACAAAAGTGAGACAATCGTCCCCAAGCATCTCAACTAACTTTCCAATTCTACCATCAACCATCTTGTAATATTCAAGGTCCAAATGCTCATATTGATTACCAGGTACGTATTTCGGATGAGAGGGGTCGAAGAATTTCCAGAATGCGTGATGCAATCTGTCGAACCCAATTTCATGAAGTATAAAGAAATCCCACGATTTATTCTTCACGAGATACTCTGCAACATCGAACCTCTTTTCGGTCATTTCGAAGAGCTCTTTCTTGATTGAGTCTCTATCTTCTGTTCGAAACGTCACGTCGAATATGTACTTGCCATCGGAGACTGAAAGAATCTCTTCCTTCAACGAGTGAGGATATGTAAAGGCCTTGTCCATACTTGGTGTGATAAAACACGAGACAATCTGACAATTAGGTACTTCTTTCGGAGGATATCCAGGAGGAACTCCCAAGACTATTGATCTCTTCCCGTGTTTCGAGAGGATTTCCCATACGGTCTCCTCCTTCACTGTTGTGGAGTTGACTATGTAACCATCATTGTAGGAAAAGCCCTTACGGTGCCTGAATCCATAGATTCCCAGTTTTCCTGGATTCTTACCTGTCATCATGACCATCCATGCAGGAACAGTGATTGGCGGGTGGCAGGATTCAAGGTTTCCATGAATGCCTCTTTGATACATTCTCTTGATGTTTGGAAGTTTATCCAGGAGTTTTTCGAACATCAACTCAGGAGGGACTGAATCAAGCCCGATAATTGCGATTTTATTTTTCGTCATTGAAGACTGTATCAACCAGATGGAACTGTTTCATTCAACGAATGGATCCTTTGATTTCAAAATCACTTCTGAAACTTCGGGTCGCATGAATTCCTTGGGAGGAACCTCGCCAGAGAGAAACATCTTTCGCAGTTTTGTGCCGCTGAAATTCAGCCTTTCAGATTCTGGATGTGGGCATATTTTTTCATTTGCAATGCCCATGCACTTGTTGCAATAGAAGAATTCACGCATGAAGATCGCTTGTATTCCAAGGTCAGGGAATTCTTTGAATATTTCATGCGCGGCATAAGGACCATAATAGTTGCCGACTCCTGCATGGTCTCTACCGATTGCGATGTGGGTGCACCCAAAGTTCTTCCTCATTATCGCGTGCATGATTGCCTCCTTCGGCCCCGCGTACTGCATCTCGTAGTGAAGCACACTCAGGACGACAGAGTTCTTTGGGTAGTAGTTTTTCACTAATGTTTGATAAGCGGCGAGTATTACTTCGTCCTTGAAGTCGCCAGCCTTTTTCTTTCCTAGAACAGGATTTATGAAAATGCCGTCTGCGAATGCAAGTCCTGTTTTTTGGACATACTCGTGTCCAATGTGAGGGGCGTTCCTTGTCTGAAATGCGATTATATCCTTCCAGCCTTTTTCATTGAAGAGTATTCGTGTTTCTTTGGGAAATAAAGTAAAATCCTCGAATGCCTTGTTCTCATATTTGGCAACTGATTTTAGCTTTCCAGCAAGGATCCTATCCGATGCTCCGTATACCTTTGCAACTCCAGGATGCGCCTCATCTTCCGTGCCAAAGACCTTCTGCGCACATTCCCTCTTTGAAATTGTATAGATCTCCTCAAAATCAAGCTGTCCGACAGGCAGGCCTTGCTCATCGATCAGAGAGACCTCGTCGCCGTTGCCAGCGCTGAATCCATCTGGCGCTCGCAAAAGGACGGGTATAGTCCAAGGCGTGTCGTCATCTAGTCGCATGTTGTCAATTACGTTTTGATAGTCTTCTTTGCCAAGGAAACCGGTGAGAGGACTCAAAATCCCATTTGCGATGTTTGAGATTGTGATCCTTGTTTCATTTGAAATTTGAACTTTGAGAGCTTCTGATTTGTCTTTGATTTGCTCAGGGGTGATTTTGTATGATGAAATAGTTACGAGTTTCCCACCATGTGGGGATGAGGCCATTTTGACCATTTCTCCTTCTACTAGAGATACCCGAGCGCCTTTAGACGGGTCTTGATCTGCTCTACGTCTTCGCTCGTAAATGGCTCTGGTGTTTCCTTCATCTCATGCATCGCAACAACTTCTCTTAGAACATATGTGACGTAATCAGAGACTGATTTGAAGCCGGTCTTCTTCTTGATCAGCTTCTCAACTCTTTCGTGAAGCGTGATTGGAATCGACACTGAAGTGTACTTGTTCTGAGGCACGAGGTGAATCTTGTTTAGTAATTATATATAATTATTG
>DAIDAB010000154.1 GCA_027310845.1 bacterium
AATTGGTGATCTCCTCGTTCCCCCTAAGCTGATCTAGTTTTGACCTAAAAGCCGAGAGAAGCCCACTCGCAGAGCTTCGCACCGACTCTATCGTTCTTTCAGTGTCGGTGAGCAGATCAGAGTTTTCGTTGCCTATTTGCACGCGCCCGCCTCAGACATTGCGAAGTGCCTTTTCTTTTAATGATTCTGCAGAAGTATCAGCCCATTACAGTGGCCACAGGCACTTCTTCCACTGGCTCGTCCGGCTTGCTCTTTTCGCTTCTTGCACGGATCTGCTCCTTGAGGGATCCCGTGATGAAGAGGCTCGCAACAACGGATGCAATAGAGACGGAAAGGCCCGCCCAGAAAAGCGGAGTGACCGAAAGCGCGAACGCATTGCGAAGCTCAGGAATCAACGCCTGCAACTGAGGATACTGCGTCATGATTTGATTCAAAATGCTGGGGTTTGAAAGCACCTGTCCGACCAAATTGGGGTTCCCAAGGAATGGGGCTGCGAGGGGTTGAGCTTGAGCAGGAAGGCCCTTGAGTATTGTTGAAAGCTGAGAAGCAAAGACATTGGTCTGGAGCGCACCCAAAATCGCAAGCCCTATCGTTCCTCCAAGATTGCTCATGAACTGTGCCAATGAGGATGCGATTCCTATCTGTCTCTTGTCGACTGAGTATTGTATTGCTAGGATGACAGGGGGAAATGTGATTCCCAGTCCAAGACCCATGATTGCAAGGTCCTCCATCAATGAGATGTAAGAAGAGCTCAAAGAGACAAATGTGAGAAGGTAGATCCCGGTAGTCATTATAGCAAGACCGATGAATGTTATCCTCCTGTACCCGGTCCTGACTGAAAACTGTCCTCCAATGAGCGTTCCGGCAATCATGGGGATCAGGAACGCATTCAGGACGTTCCTTCCGTCGTCCACTGACCCTGCCAGTGCGGCCTGAATGAACAGGGGAATGAATGTGAGTATTCCGTAGAACGCGACGCCTCTTAGGAAAGCGACCGCAGAGGAGGATGAAACAGTCCTGGCCTTGAACATGTTCAACGGAACGACTGGTTCCTTTGACTTCATTTCAATGAAAATGAATGCTATGAACAGTGCGGCTGCAGAGGAAAAGAATGCAACCTCCTGCCAAGAATACCATGAGTAAGTCGAGCCTCCGTCAAGGAAACCAAAGAGAAGTAACGAGACCCAGCTCGTCAGGACCGCGATTCCAAGCCAGTCGACAACTGACTTTGCGTTGACATTTTTTGATTCATTCAGCCCAACGGTGATTAGAATTAACGATGCCACCCCAAGTGGCAGGTTGATGTAGAAAACCCATCTCCAGCTAATCGAAGTTACGAGATATGATCCAACTGTCGGACCAACAACGGCGGCAATGCCAAACACACTTGCAAAGATTCCCTGTACTTTTCCCCTCTGCTTTGGGGGGAAAATGACTCCCACGACTGCGACAGCGACAGGGAAAAAGGCACCGCTGCCCACTCCCTGGATTGCTCTAAAGAGAATCAGCTCGTCGATGTTTTGCGAAAGGCCGGAAAGAATAGATCCTCCCATGAAAATGCCTAGCCCGAGAAGGAAGAACTTTCTTCTTCCGTAGAGGTCGGAAAGCTTTCCAAAAACCGGCATTGAAACTGTCTGGGTGAGGATGTATGCGCTGAAAACCCAGGCAAGAAGGCTTAACCCCCCCAAATCTGAGATTATTGTGGGCCCCGCAGTCGCGACGATGGTCTGATCCATCGCACCGAGGAGCATTCCTGTCATGAGGCCTGCGACAATTATGAAGAGAGTGCGACGCGGAGGGTAGCTCTCCTTTGATTCGTCCCCCCATTCAGAATTGGGTTTTCCTTCTTGAGCTTCTGGTTTAGCAGGGGGAGTTTCCAAACTGAAATCACTATTGGTGCGAAGATTGTCTAGTCAGTTGCTGACTCCTCTAGAAAGGAGCGCTAACATGTCAAGGCAAACTTATGAAAGTGAGCAGCTTTCGGATTACAGTTATAAGGATTGTTGAACGCTGAGATCCGCAGTGTTGGTTTTACTGCTAGCGCAAAGATCAAGATATTGTTTGGTGATCGAAAGATGCAAATCCTTAGATCAGACAACCAATGGTGATTTCACAATTTGAGGCTAATTTTGGTCATACCCGGAATAATTGTCCTGATACTCGGTGCATACCTTGTCTTCAGCCCACCTGCGTTCAACGCATTCTCACTCGGGGTGGGCCTATCAAGTCAGCAGAATGTGCTAGATAGGACATCACTTGTATCATTAAGTGGGTCAAACTACTCAAGCATCATGGTCGCGCTCACTCCTCAGGACAATCTCAGTGCCTCTATCCAATCAAATCCTTCTGGAATGGATTTTCTCCTGATGAACTCGGGCAACTATTCTCTGTGGTCTGCAAGGGGTGGAACATCATATCAGGTGTATTCGCAATCGAAGCTCAACATCGGAAACTATTCTTTTTCGTTTTCAAACACAAATCCAGGCAACTATTATCTTGTCTTTGATTCCACAATTGCGAAAAATATGAGCACAGATGTTCTGGTTCACATAGTAGTGATCAGAACGCTCGTTTCACCAGAGGCGGACTACTTGCCAACCATAGTAACGCTCCTTGGTGTCGTCCTCATCGCAACAGGATCTGTTACAGGAAGAAAGAGACCAGAGATCGTTGAAGGAAGTCATCAAGAATCTAATATAGCTTCGATTCCTGTTGAGAGCGCGAAATGTCAGTTCTGTGGCGAGCCCACAAGCCCGGGCGCTATATTCTGCCCCGTGTGCAAGAGGTCGCAGAAATAACGCAGCTGCCTTGCGTCCCTCCATTAGCTAAAGCTTAACAACAATCCAGCGCAGCGCCGAGAGTTATCAGGCGAGGAGGCGGAATAGTTTTCCGTTCAACTACGTGCATACCTTGATTCGTGCACCTGTCACGGCCAATGGAAAGCTCGTAACAATACACGAAAAAATGGGAAGCTGAATGTTTGTGGAATAGAATAGAAGCAAATTGGAAGTTTGACCTAAATATTTCATTCAGTATTTCTCTTTTAATTCTTTATCGCGTATTGCGAAATGCATTACCCAGAAGTCTGTGTCGAGCGCTAGATTTCCTTAATTCCACGTTCATCTAGTTTCCTTTGCGTCAGTATCTGATCCAAGCTCAACCTTGGAACTGAACCAAATATACTCTCAAGGAGAATGGATCTCTTTTCATTCCTATATTCAGCAATTTCTGGGTGACTGGAAGATATGAGGAGCAACTCGCTAACTTGTAAAGGTCCCAAGCTGTCTCAAGCCACAGAAACATATACAGAGTTGATCGGAGGAAGCCCATCACTAATCTTTGACCAGTTCTTTCCCTGATCCCTGCTTGTGAAAAGTTGTCCCGTGGTCGAGCCAACGTAGAGCCCGCAGGGGTCTTCCAAGTCGCTCACCATACCCTCTCTCAGAATCGTAAAGTAGGATGTCGTAGGAAAGCCCTTTTCAAGCGAGAACCAATCTTTGCCCGAGTTGTCCGAAGCCCAAACAGCAAACTTCCCATTCAATGGGATTCTTGAAAAATCGCCTTCTTGCGGCGCGACATAGACTCTCTTCGGGTCATTTGCATCTACCGCAATTGGAAAGCCAAATCTTGAAGGAAGGTTGTTTCGAATGTCAATCCAATCCTTCCCATTGTTGTCGCTCCTGTAGATCCCGCAATGGTTCTGCTGATAGATCACGTTTGGTCTCGAGCTGTTTCGCGCGAGCTTGTGAGTGCACTGCCCGAAGACTGGATACTTTTCAGGCTGAAAATCCGCAAGCACATTCTTATTTTGGAACTCCCAGTTCTTACCGCCGTCGCTTGAAAAAAGAGTGCCGACAGCGGAAATTGCGACGTGCATCTTCTTCAGATCACGATCATCTAGCAAGATTGTATGGAGGCAAAGCCCCCCGCCACCGGGTTGCCATTTTGCTCTTGTATTGTGATAAACTAGGGAATCATAGGCCTTCCATGATTCTCCAGCATCGTCGCTTCTGAAAAGAGAGGCTGGCTCCACACCGGCGTAGAGTGCCTTCGGCTCATCTTCGCGGCCAGGCTCTACGTGCCAGATGCGCGCCACGGAGAAGCCAGATTTCTTTGGAAATTTAGGTGGCGACTTTGAAATCTTCCAGTTCTTTCCAAGGTCAGAGCTTGTTGCGATGCTTGGGCCCCACTGATCATCATTCACCGAGGCAAGAAGAAGCTTGTTACGCCTATCGTACGAGAGGTGATAGATGTTCTTCCCCTTGAAGTGAGGGCCAGATACTTTCCAGGTTTTGCGACCATCATTCGATGAAAATACAAAGGCGCCTTTTCTAGTTCCCACGACAAGGAGATTTGTTTCTCGTTTCGGAGCCAATTAACCACCCGCAACAGACGGGAGGATGTGGACAGTGTCTCCATCCTTAAGCCTTGTGTTTTCGTTTTCGATGTCTCTCGTGTTTTCTCCATTGACGAAGATGTTCACGTAGAGTCTAGTCTTGTCCTGGTCGTCGAGGATTCTGTCCTTGATTCCTGGGAACATTTTGTTCAGTTTTTCTATTAGTTCAAAGAGGTTCTTGCATTCCGTAATATCAAAATCTCTCTTGTTCCCAGTATAGTCCTTTAAATGGCCTGAAATGTGAACTTTGATCAAATCAAGAAATTACTCTCAGGATCGGCTTGTCTATCCCATAACTTTGCACTCATATCAATCCTTTCTGGTCTTCTTCATGGGGCCAAGGAGTGTTCTTTATCTCCAAGATCTAGATTGTAGAGGTTCAGAAATACATTGAGTGCGAGAGTGGAAGATCCATCCAGGCTCAAAGAGATCCTGAACCAGACCGCTCAATGGGCAGTGGAGGAGCTCCAGAGAAGAGGCCATAGGATACGTTCAGAAGTATCATTTGGGATAGACCCGAAACTCAAATTTATGGGATACACGACAAAGGTCGGGCACGGACAAAGGATCATTGTCTCTGGCTGGTCTCTTTCGACGCCGATGGTTAAAGGGCTGCTGATACACGAGCTCAGTCACGTAATCCTCACCGATGAGAACCACCCGTCACACCAGTTTGACCTTCTCTCCGCTATAGTGAACAAGTATTCCAATTTGAATAATCTTGACGACAGGTCTGCGGAGACTCTGAGCGAGTCGCTCACTCATGTACAAGATATCTACGCAGATGACATCGGTTTCACCATTTTCAAGGA
>DAIDAB010000155.1 GCA_027310845.1 bacterium
AGCCCATACGATCCACAAAGAAAAAAGGAAATGATTGAGTCGTAGTTTAGCTATGAAGTACCAAAGATTTGCCGTGCCTCTTCAAGAAAACCTAAGAGATCTTTTCAAGGAAATTGATAGGGAATATCCAAAAGCAAAGAAAAAGCCCACTGAGAAGGAGATGTTGGAAATCGTCAAGAGAGATAGTTATCAGTAACGGCAGCTTGGAATGAGCTTAGAACGCTCTCGTGCTTTGTAGAAAAAGAGATCAGGCGGGCGAAAGAGTGCGAAGGAGGGCCTGAATAGGACTAAACTCAATGAACAAATGGTTAGAATTGTTGAATGAAGCTTCTCGCGGGAAAGCCTAAATGCACAAACCAATACTATACTATCTGATGGTTATATAGAAAGACGCAAGGGGCTGGTCATCAACATCATCCTAAATGGAATTTTATCCTTGGTGATGATTGTGGTGATAATCTATTATCGTATTGGCTTCAGTGAGACTGCACCAACTTTGCTTGGTTATCTCGGTCTGATAGCCTTTCTGTTCAGTACGTTGGTTTGGCTTCGAGAATACCGCAAGCTATCCAAACTCATCACTTCAAATGAAACTGATGAAAAAAAATCACTCAATAAAGAAACAGAACGCCGTGAAGCTTTCTAGAGTATGACTAGTTCTTCCAGAGCTATTATCTCGCTTCATTGGAAATGAGCACGTTGGGCTTGCTCCACAACTTTAAGCAGAATTTTCCCGTTCTCCGTCATGCATCATTTCGTTAATCACTTGCGAGGCCTTAATGTGACTTGATAGCCCAATTGCATCATGCATATAAGTGCGCAAACATATTTGCGTAAACAGAGCATGCAAAACAGAACTTTCAGCGTCCGACTCAAGAAAGATCCCGACTCTGGTTGGTATGCAATTCGTTGTGTGGAACTTCCAGAGGCAATCAGCCAAGGCAGGACGGAAGAAGAAGCGCTGACAAACATCAAAGAAGCGATAGAGTTGGTTCTTGAGGAACACGAGACTCAAGCAAGAAGAGAAGGCGGCAGGCTGACAGAAATAAGTGTCTGACAAACTTCCGATTCTGTCAGGAAAAGAAATCATAAAGGCTCTTTCGAAAGTGGGATTCACACCGGCCCGACAGAGGGGTAGTCACGTATTCCTGAGACACACTGACGGGAGAAGAACGGTAGTGCCACTGCACGAGGAAGTGAACAGATCGACATTGATGGACATTCTATCTGAGATAAAATTAAGCAGAGAAGATTTCTTGGATCTTGTGAAGTGAAATCGCAATTGAATTTCTCATTTTTGAAAGCACCACACTTTGAGTGTACCAACAAGATTATTTCTGAAGATCTTTATTATGCTAAGGCTATGAAAGATGTATTGTCTTAGATTGTGACATGCCCAACAAGCGTTTTGAAAAGAGTTAGAAAAAGAACCAATTCCCAGAAAGCTGTGCAGTAAATAGTTTCATTCTCGCTTTAACACATTCTGAGTGTGCTCTAAAACCTTAAGCAGAATTTTCCCGTTCTCCGCTATGTCAAAAATTGACTTTTTGGGAATCGCTTCCTTGCACTTGATTTGGTCGCGCGAGATCATATCCAATCCTCGGAGGGAATCAAGATAAAGCGCCAACGCATTATTGCTGTGCAGCGTGTGGAGCCCTCTCAACAGTTCAACGAAGCTCATTGAACCAGATTGATCCAGGACATGCAAAATGTCAACAACTACGATCAAATTCAATGAGGGAAGAGAGAGCTTATCATTCAGTTCGTAATCGTGCAAAGAACTCGATGGGCACTTTATTGAAATCAAACCAGAGTGATTCGGAAATTTGGCCCAGTTCCGTTCGGAGAGATGCGTCCAAGGTTGAAAAGAAGAGATAGACTGCTTCGGCAAGGTTTTTGTTGCGTATTTCATTTTGCCCTAGGAGCACAGTGAACTCTCGGAGATCTTTCGATCTGGTCTCATGCAAATTTCGAGAGTTCCATCCATGATCTTCTCCTGCGCTAGTAGCACGACCGCATGCACAGCTCAGCACAGCTGGAAACACCTCCAACCAGTGTGCTAGCTCAGTAATCCTTTGTGCTCGAAGTAGTACTCAAGGAGCTATGCTTCGGGGGTCGGAGCATACTAGATGTGCTTGAAGCGCGAGTGCTAGGCTCTGGTTGTGCTTCTCATGGATCTGCTCCCTGCTGTGCTCGTGTTAGGGAGCATAGGAATAAACGAATTTAAGGAACGGATTCAGAGAAATAGATGATGCCCAAACTGGAAAGCAAAATTGTTTCCATAGAAAAGCGACTCGATGATCTCGAGGAGACTGTGGAGATGCTAGGAGATAGGAAAACGACCCGTAGCATAGAGAGAGGTTTGAAGGACTTGCGGGAAGGTCGATTTCACAGATACGAAAGCATCGAAGCTCTTCTCAAAGAGATCAAGCAGTAACGATGACACGTGCTCTCATTTCGACTGCCAACTTCGAGCGAGGCTTAAAGCGGCTACCTTCAGTCGATCTCGATAGGGCACGGAAGATACTACAAGAGATCGTAGTGGATCCCTACTCGTTCAAGGAACTGCGAGGAAAGTTCCGAACACTCAGGAGCGCCCGCTTTGGGAACCACAGAATAATCTACATGATTAATGAAGAACGCAATGAAGTCATACTCTTGGCTGTGGAACCTAGACGTTCAGCCTACGAGCGCTAGCCAAATGACGCATTTGGCACATCCAAATAATCTGTAGTTGGAGTCACGGCATGAAAGATATGATTTGCAGAATCAATCACGGGAGAGTCAGCCAGACTTTTTTCCAAGTGGCCGGTATGAAAAGGGTTGAAGTGCCAAAGGATGAGCAACTGGAAAGGGAGATCAATGAGCTTGAGACTTTTGGTTTCAGAAGAGAGCTTCTAGCTTCAAAAGGAGAAAGCTTGAAGATTCTCTCTCATCTAGAAAGAGAAGATCTTGAGAACCCGCCAAGTTCGCCTTGCGTAACTGCGTCGGCAACAAGTACAGAAAGCCAAGGCTGATTCCAGGGGCAAAGGCGCTAGATATCGAGACAGTGGCAGAGGCACTCAGGAATGTGAAGAGCAACGCCGTATATCTTTGGTGGAGAAATCCGGATCTTAAATTTGAAAACAATCATGATTTGTGTAGGGCACATACTTTGCAATGAATTTTGATGGTTTGTAGAATGGGCGTCCTGATCTAGTTCTCATTTCAGCTTCTGAAAAAGCTGAGGTAATCCAACGCACTCGAATCAGGTTCATATAATCTCAGTTCCCTTTTGACTTTTTTTGCCTTGATCTGCTGAAAATGCTCTTATAGTTTAGTGGGCGGGCTCCCGCGTTGAGAAAGACAAAATTGCCCTACTGTCCAAAGTGTGGAACTAATGTTGCTGAAGGAGTTCTGTTCTGCCCATCCTGCGGTCAAGCATTGATTGCAACAGGATCCGGTCCGGTGATGGCGCGGGAACCCACTACCACTTTCACATCAACAGATAAAGTTGCAGTCGGGAAGATCAAGACATTTGCCCTCTTTGGGATAATTGGAATAATCTTGGGACTCATAGTCCCGTTCGCAACAGGAGGAATGGGATACATGTTTGCATTTGGAACTACGCCAACTGGAGTTGGAACAGCTGTTCTGGCAGCAGTAGCCGTTGGGGTGATAGGTTTTGCTCTTGGAATTTACGCTATTCTCAAGCTTAGGTCTGCATTCAAAGATCTGTCAACGGTTGACGGAGGTTTTTCTACACCAGCAACGCTAATTCTCGCCGGACTCGTGGGATTTGGACTACTCATTCTCGCATTCCTTGTGTTAATTGGCGGCCTTGCTGCGGCCTTGGCAAATCCCAATTCATCAATTGGTCTGTTTCTTGGTGCCCTAGCTCTCTTTGCTCTGGGCGGACTCGCAGCATTTGTAGGAATCATAGGAATAATACTTGGTCTTTGGAAGGCAGGGCAGAGATACGACAACTCGCTTATGAAGGTCGGAGGAATTCTTTACATCATTCCTTTCGCTGACGTTATTGCGCCAATTCTCGTCTTTCTTGGAACTAGAGAGATAGAAGCCAAATTATCTACTTCAGCATCCACAGGTTCAGGACTATAATGTTAAGCAGAATCTTCCCGTTCTCCGTAATGCTGAAAATTGATTTAACCGGTATTGCTCCTTTGTACTTTTTTTCCTTGTGTGAGATCATATGCAATCCAAGCAGGGAATCAAGAACGGACACAAATATCATATAGATTTATATAATAAGCGTGCGTAAAGATTCCAGTATATGGCGACCATCACCCATTACAGTGCCGGACACTGGCCAACTCTTGAAACATTGCTTATGATCGAGAAGACAATAAAGGAAGCAGATGTCCCTCCGAAAAGAACGGAGCTCTGGAAATCGCTACCAAAAAAGATGATGTATCAGACGTTTAAAAAGGCCTTGGATTACTTGGACGCTTCCGGGAAAATCATAGTTGATAGAAATGATAGAGTAGTCTGGGTAGCAGCTTACAATCCGAAGCTTCAGGAGCTATTCGAAAAGGCAATTCGAGTAAGGTAACGCGGGATCCTAAGTTTTAACAGAACTAACCGACGATATGTAGAACTGGGCTTTCTCCATTTGGATTCTTTCTAGCCATTCACCTTCGGCAGCCAATGATGCCTTTTCATACAGGCGTGCCCACTTTCCCATGATTAAGGCGGAAGCCGTCGCCGTAAGAGGAAAAGTTCAAACAAATATTATTCATCTCAAGAGCAAAGAGAGAAATATTACGATTCAAATCCGAGGATGTTGAGATCAGACTTGATCCTGAATGCTACTCTTGGTTTACCAAATTACCGATAGGTGAAACAAGGAAAAAGATAGAATCTATGCTGGATACGCTTAAAGAAAGACCGGATGCTGGAGATCACGTCTCGAGGCATCTCTGGCCCAAGACCATAGCTTACCTAGAAGTCAATAACCTGTTCCGATATGAAATAGATAGAGCTATGCGAGCTTCTTACACAATTAGGCGTGATGAAGCTAAGATCATAGTTAGGGTGATCGAAATCTTCCAAGATCACAAGAGCTACGAGAAGAGATTCCACTACTAAGAGCTCAATATCTGTTGCAATTTTGTCCCAGTGATGTTTGCAATTGCGCTCGTTACGCCCGAAAATCTAGCAAATCGTCTCATAATCTTGATCGTCTTTCCCAGTGTAATT
>DAIDAB010000156.1 GCA_027310845.1 bacterium
CTTTAGGACGTTCTCGAACTCCTTCTTCGCGACTACGAACATCGCGTCGAACGTGAGTTTAGGTAGCGGACAGTCAGACATCGAGGATTCGATGAGCAGATTCTCGTACTCGCGCCTCCTTCATCCGACGATCGGTAACACGCACAAGTTTTGGTTCAATCCGACGCAGAGGTAACAGAACCCTACTGCCGGAATCTTAAAGTTACAGTAATATTACTGTAACCATATTACCGATTGACTTCCAATGACGCAAGATAATAAAAACGAGGAAGAGGAGTACAGTAGCTACAACCGCCCAGCCGAAAATGAGAGTACGCTGATCAAGAGACCTTCATTATTCGTGATCAGAGGCATTCTTCAAAATGTCAACAAGTGAATCGACCATAAAGCAAGATTCCATGAGCTCGCAACCTGCACTCCAGAGCTGCGAAACAGAGGGAAGCTGATCCAGTACCTCAAGCTTCTTGTCGATGAACTAGGGTGGCTCGAAAAGAAAGGCGAAGTTCGAAGCACGCCCTGGAATCCAGCTAGTAGGAATTACCGTCACAGGCGATGGACGGTCTCCTGGTACCACATCACGCATCTTGGCAAGTCGTTTCTTGAGCTCTTTCCCACGCCTGAACTGACAGAAGAAGAAGAACTACCCACACCAGAGCAGCAGGAAAAGAACTGGAAAGAGTGGCTCGGGCAGGAGTAACCAATAGCGCGAGAATATCCTCCACTAATTTCAAGATCCAAGAAGGATGCGCAATGACAGAAAATAATCAAACCAAAAAGAGCCAAGTCAAAGCAAGTTCCCCTCACACGCTCAAAAGGCCAGGCCTGTTTGCAATTAGAGCCATCCTTGAAAATGCTCGCGGCGGCTGGGGCAAGTTCTCGGACCTTGTGGAGACGACCGATGGAGTGCGCAACAGGCGGGATTTTGCTGCCTATATCAGATTGTTAGAAAAACTTGGCTGGCTCGAATCAAAGGAACAGGCTATGCCTAGTCGAGAGAGTGAGTGGAAAACTTTCCTCTTCTACGAAATAACTGACAAGGGGAAGGCCTTCCTAGCTCTCTTTCCTAAAGAGGAAAAATGATTGGATATGTATCGATTTCCGTCATAGAGGGGAAAATGAACAAAAACGTAACCAATGAATTATTTTTTCTTCGACAGAATATGTCTAGAGGTTACCATTTGGTATGAGTTTTTGCTTTGAAAACCGAGTCGCACGGGTACCTTTTTGCTTTCAAGAGCACAAGGTTCTATCGAACCTTGGTCTTTATTTCAACTAGAAGTAGAATCAGCGCCGCAAAAAAGGCTGTCAGTGCCGCGTAAAGATACGAATCAAATTCGCTGAACGTGAAAATCACTCCCATTGCGATATTTGAAACAAATAGACCAATTGCCCGGCTTGAGCTGAGCCACCCCATTCCGCCTGAAAGCTTTGATGATTTCACAAGAGTCGAGGTGAGCACTGGTTCGAATGTTTCCACAGATCCTGTCGCAAAGCCTAGACCGGCGGCTCCAAGATAGTATATGCCCAGGTTAGAGTGAAGTGCAAATGAAATCCCAATCAAAAGGGATGACAGTGCGGCAACCATGTATCCGAGTGACCACAGTGTCCTGAATGGCCTTTTGCTTCTGAGCGAGCCAAGTGAGTATCCCGCAAGCGCTGAGACACCCAGGTATATCCCGAAGGTGATTATTCCAAGGACTGCGCTGCCCTGCGACTGCGCAACTGTCACTATTGGGAAGCCAAGGGCGTAGTAGCTAAACCCAAAAAACGTGGCAGATATTAGAAGAGCTCGAAATATGAAATCATTCTTCTTTTGGTCTTCAAGTGATCTTGCTTCCTCTTGATCTCTTTTCTTTGCTGCTTCGGCATGTACTTTGTTTTTCTCATTGGTGTGAGCAAAAACAAGACAAAGGCTTGAAACCAATAACGGAATAATCGTGACAACTACAATCTCGCGCAAAGGGACGTTCAGCAGTACCAAGACAATTGAGTAGATGACCGCTATCATTCCGCCGCCGACATCCAATGCGTGGAGGAAGCCAAATATCTTGGAGCGATATTGAGGATTTGAAACCTCGACAAGCCAGGCTCTCCTTGATGGAGTCCGAAAATATCTTGCCCACCATCCAAACACAAACAAGGCCCCAGTGAGCAACACGCTCGGGAAGAGTGTGCTTATCGACATGAGTGGAATCAGAAGGTTTCCTGCAATCGAGAGTGTCTTTTTGCTGTACCTGTCTCCGAGTCTTCCACCAAAAAGCGAGAAGATTGATCCAATGCCATAACTCAATGCAAGCAATAGTCCGTACAAGTAGGCCGGTTCTTTTAGTTCTATGATTATTAGTATGGGAAAGATCGCTGTTACTGCCTGGTAACCCATATCTGCGAAGAACGCAGAAAAGGAAATCAGCGCGACATCTAGCGTCAGCCAGCGGGCTTCAACTGGCTCAATATTGTCGGTGTTCAAGACGTAACTTTGGATCTCGCTGAACTCAATTTGGAGCCTATCTCAAAAATATACTGCCTGCAAACGCTTCACACTGCTAGGTCTTTAGAAGAGGATCGTCCAGTTAATGGAGCTCTCTTTGCGTTATGTCTTTTCAAGAGAAGGGTGATGATGTAGATGAGGAGGCCGATGCATAGAGCTCCGAATACTACTGCAAATGAGAGCTCGAGCAAGGCAGCGAAAGTACTTCCAAAGTGTAAATTCAACTGCTGTTGATACGCAAGGTATGCTGCGATCGAGATGATCGCGCAAGCAATGCACGCTGGAGCGACAATCATCAAAATGTCTTCAGGTTTCATGGCTTCCCTGACAGCTGGGAGCATTGCTGATCTTTCGAATTTAGTTGATGATGCTGCAGGGATTGGAGCACTCTTTCTGCCCGCCTGGGGGACTTGAGTTTCCACGAGCTTTTCCTCTTTGGAATGTGCTCGCTTGTATTCCACATATACGAGAAGGCCTGCGCTCGCGACCACAGGAAAAAGAAAGCCAAGATAGGCAAAAGAAAAGTAGAGAAACGTGAAAGATCCGATGATGGCAAGAAAGAGGTATCTTAGGTACAGATATTTCTCTTCTGTTTTGCGCGACTTTTTGGTCTCGTCGGATGTGAACTCTATTGGCATTGCCTCTGGTTCTTTCAAAGTATCTTGTTTTAAACTTGAAGCTGTCTAGCTAAGCATAATTCGAATGTAGATTTGTTTTGAATTGAACCTTCCTTAATTTCTTTGCGGATCAAAATAGATCATGGGCATTCCCGCGCGCAACTGAAAAAGAAAGAGCGCAATTTCATCTAGCCCGTCGTAGAGCTTAGAACAACTAAATTGTCTTGGCTTTACTTCTACTGTCACTTTTTGTCAAAGTGCGAACACATGTTCGAGATAGCCTGTTCCAGACTCTTTCCTTCATAGATTGAGATGTGGAAGAATTCTGCCATTTTAGTTGTGTCTTCATGAACAGAAGGCACAGCAAGCAGTATCACTCGCGATGCACGGATATCATAGGACATCACACAGAGTTTGACCAAATCCTCGGTTGAGACTCCATTATCGCTACCCACGACCTTTATGACGAGTCCTTCCGTCCTTGAAGAATCCTCGAGCCTCGTCGCGTATATGTCGATGACATGTTCCAGTCCCGAGGAGCCGCGTAGCACCGAATTTCTCTTGACAGAGTATCCCTGCGATGTGAGAAATTCTTCGGCCTCCCTCAAGGCGGTCTCGCTATTTTCCAGCTGAGGCGATGCGTGTGGTTTGAGATCCATCCGCATGAACATGTATTGCATAGTAAGCGCAATTTTCGAGAGGCTGCCCATGCTCCTTGCGAGCTTTTCTGAGCCCGATGTCGTGAGGGTGTACACTCTCTTCTTCAGCGGCGCATTGTCCTCTTGGAATTCCCAGTTTCCATGAATGAGTTCTTCTTTCTCAAGAGAATGAAGATGAGGGTACAGTGTTCCGTAGCTGAGATTAAGATTAAATGAATTGAGCAAATTTTTCTTTAGCTCATACCCGCTTTTGGCTCCAAATGTAAGAAGGTAGAGTATCTCAAGGTCTAGTAATTGTCTTGCGACATTCTTTGCCTCTACTTCTTCTAATACTGACTCTTTCGGCTTCTCGGTTGTTGTCATCGAACTGGCTGCTATCATTTGGTATCATTCTTTTTTGCGAATCTTCTTTTCCTTGTTTTGCATCATGTGGACGGCCGCTAGCTCTCTCACTAGCTGAAAAGAGAAATGCAACATTCGTATTTAATTCAAATGAGCTCTGACACTGAAACTCTAATCTGTACCAGAGGATTATGAAAATTCGCAGTGAATGAGCGCTCACGGTCTTTGAAATCTAGAGCGACGTTTCGAAGGCTGGGACAGCTCTGCCATAAAAGAAACATGACAAAGCTGCGAGCTTACGAGGTCTATTCCGGTGCTAGCTTAAGGTCTTCCCTGATTGAAAGGAACTGGTGTAGCAGGTGGAACCCTTTCTCCGAGAGTCGATAGATTCTCTTTCCTTCGGCATTGTCCGAGATTATCAAGCCCTGTGCGATGAGCGCTCTGATGTAGCCTTGCATCACTGTCCAAGATAGATTTGCCTTGTACATGATGTGTGTAGGCTTTTCGGCGCCTGAGCCGATTGCTCGGAGAATGTCACAGTATGTTTCCATACGCGACCTTCTGTTAAGTTGCTGTTGCTGCTGTGCCTGCTGTGGATATGTCATGTATTCTGCTTCCGTTTTCGTTCACCTGATTTCAAATGTCGTATCTAGTTTTGATATAGAAATTCTGTTACCAGTGGTGTACATCCTTGGTGAATTCTCCCAATATAGCGGCGAGCGTGAAGTAGGAGCACAGATTCATAATATCTAATATCGAGAGAGAAGGAAAAGCCTCTCAGAACGTCAATTGGCCCCAGAAGCCGAGGTCCAGAGCGATGAATTTAAACAAGAATTGAGCCAAAAACGCTCTGGATCCCAGGAATCAAGTGCAGATCTGTCCCTTTCGATCAAGGATCTGCAGGCAGAATTCCAGCAAATTTCCGAGCTCACCGAGCTAGAGCGAAGTTATGCGCTAGAGATTCTGGGCTTGTTAAAGGGATTGATAGAACCCCTGAACGTTTCCCTTCATGTGAAGC
>DAIDAB010000157.1 GCA_027310845.1 bacterium
AATTAGTATCTGACTTGTGGAACGGTGCCTTCGTAAGTTTGAATTCCTTGTCGAAGTAGAGCTTCAGAGCTTCGAAAGCTTCGACGTAGTTTATCGACGTGTTCAGCCTGCTCTGGAGCGCCCTGTATTCGGCGAGGGCCTTTATGGCATTGGCCTTCAAGTAGAGCTTGCTCGACTGTGACCAAAAAATCCTGATCAGCTCGACTTTCTTGTCGATCACATCAGAGATGTCATAGTACACGATGGGCTCAAAGGTCTTGGTGAGCGGAATCTCGTAGGAGAGAATGTTCGAGTAGAACCTTCCCGCCTCAACTGTCGCCGATGCCACCGCTCTGTGGTCATGGTGCATATCATTTGGCGAATGGGTGAAAATGACATCTGGATCAACCTTGTCCATGTAGTACTCAATGTGCTTGATTAGCACGTCGACCTTGTCCATGAGCCTCATATCCACCAGGTCGTCGATGTACGCGTCTTTTGCCCCGATAAATTTCGCAGACTGCGTGAATTCCCTAGTTCTTGCAACCGGATTACCCGAGGCCGAGCCGCGAGTTAGGGTGTGCATGAACACGTTGTGCCCCTGCTTCACAGCCTTTAGAAGCGTCCCTCCGCAACCGAGCTCTATGTCATCGGGATGGGCGCCTATCGCCAGAATGTTCATTTATGATTAATCAATTACTCTGGCCTTGGGTCTTATCTGCATAATCCAAGATTGTTCTATATCATTTCAACATCTGCTTTCTGATTGCAGAACAAGAAAACGTGCATCATTGACAAGCGATTAGAGAAATATTTTCAACAGATGTCTCAGAAACTTATACGGTTTTGTTTCAAGAAGCCTTTTCGGATTGTTCTATCTGGTAATTCGAGCCGGAGCTATATTCCGCGTACGCTCTTGGTTGCTTCTAACATCATCCAAGCGCGCCTAGGTCGTCGTAGCATTACATGTGCTATTCGATGAATTGATGGCTTCAACCTCTCGGCAGAAGTACGTCGGCAATCTGCCCAAGGCGTTCACACCAATTGAGAGGCCGTTGGTCACATATATCCAGCCCGAGCCTCGTAGCGAAGCGAGCCGTACAGCGTTTTGCATCTGTTGCAATGTCGTTGCATTGTACACAATCTGCCAGAAATGACTGGGCGGGTAACTCAATGTCCAATTGTCAGGGACATAATGATTGATGAATTGAGAATAATCTCCTTCAAATGTCACGAGGATGTCTGAGATAGAAGCATAACAATTTCCGGCAGGCCCGCCAGGATTCAAGATCACTAAATCAGGACCGGGCTGCGACTTTGTGTAGTTGTAGAGCGCCCCATAGTAATTCACTGTTTGGGGTGAGCATGTGCTATTTACTTCGTCGAAGAATATACCGTCCACATGATACCATGAGTAATATTCGTGAATCCAATTCTCCACTTTCGAAACTGGAACGGATCCGTCGGCGTATGAGGTGTACACGTAACCCAAGACATTAATTCCTTTTTGCTGCACTGTTTGGATGGCAGATGCGTAAACTGGGTCTGGAGAATAGCCGGGGCCGAAGTTTGGATTTATGATCAGGATGCCTGTGGTAGGAGAGCTTGTGACAACCTGATACCAATCTTCGTTTGGATATGAATACAGAGGCACAGAAATTTTCATCACAGGCGGTGGTGGAAAATCAGAAGTCGTGTTGACAGAAGTGTGGGCGGTAGAGCTCGAAACGGTGGTGACATAAGAGGGAGTGACAGGGGAATTTGAAACCGAAGTGGAGGGTGGCGAAGTCTTGATGAATGACGAAGAACTAAAAGCAAGAACAACAAACAGGCTTGAACCGATGACTACCAAGACTATCAAAGCTCTGAATCTTAAAGCTCGCAATTTTGGCAATATCAATGCGTGCTTTCACCGCCCAGAATGCGGTCCACGCAGCACGGGCCTGCACCAAAATACCTACTAACTTTTCCTTTCTTCAACAACTTTTATTTTCTCCTTTGTTTCTGACTCCCGTGCATTTGGCATGATTTTTTTGTCACCAGGCGAATTTCTTCATTTCTTTTTGATATCATTCGCCCATGCATTTGATCTATTCCTCGTGTAAGGCAGCCTCCTCACGTTTGAGATAGATTCAGCATTACGATGGTTGCGATGATTTGGTGTAGGAAAAGAGGCACAGAAATTAAAATGACTTTTTCCTAGTCACATGGAGCTGAAATCAAGGTTCTCGTAAGCAATGCAGATGCCTCGAAAAAAAACTAAGCTTAGAGCTTCCATTCTGTCCCTCCGCGTGAGTTCAATTTTGGAGGGCTGTGTTATATTCTTCACGGCAGATTCTTCTAGTCGAATTCAACGTAGGCAGATTATCGTGGCACCCTCCGTATCCATTCATTTAGGCGGGCTCACAAATGGGCTCGTTCTAATCGATTGCTGTCCAGAGAATGGGTCCGACTCGAGTTGGCTGTTTGCTCGGGAACAAAATTTCCTTCGCTTTGTCCGATCAATTTCTCTGAATCAGTTATGATCTCGAATGCATCTGGGCCCAGATTGAAGAGCGCGTCGATTATGGAAAGGTCCGGGATGAAGCTCTGAGTAAACCTCTGTGGGTAGGGCTTTGGCGTGTATCTTTGGTACTCCAGCTTTAGGTTGTTTTTTCCGAATAGACTTTCGTCCATATAGTTCTTGCCACCTCTTCCAGATACGTAAGTATCAGCGCCTATTGCCTTGCAGGCGTTGATGAGTCTGGCGGTACCGCTACCTTCGATATGCAGTTCCGATTCCCTGACGACAGGAATCCTGATTCCAAGCCATTCCATTATCTTCTTCACAGTTTCGAAATCCAGATCGAAAAGCAAATTCCACTCCTTTGAATAGAGACGCTCAAAGTAATCACCATACATCTGGAAAAACTTCGCGTTGGCGTAACACATGTGAATTTTCTGCCAGTGATACTCTCTCCATGGAAGATTGTTGTTTATCTCAACAACCATGTTTGGAGAAAATTTCTGCTTCTTGTTAATAGGGACGCTCAGATGCGTGGGCCCGTTCGGGTCCAGGATCACATTTCGATTGGTGAACCTCTTGTCGTACTGGACATCATCCATTATGACAAAGACATCGGCGAGATTTAGCTTGTGAAAGAAGCCGGGATAAGGCAAGTACATGGGTTGGTGAATAACTGCCTTCAATCTACTCACCATGCTTTAGGGCATAGACAAATCTGAAACAAATGCGCAAATCCACAAGCAAACATTTCAATTCGATTGGTGCAACAAAGTTGCTACTACCTTGCAAGAATGACTAGAGCCTACGGCATGACCAGCAGTTCTTCCAGAGCCGGAGTTTTTGTCTCGTGCACTCCATCCGCCTGCTTGGAGTTCTCCAGTATCCCAAGAATCTCAAGACTCCGCTTCCTTATTGTCACAGGAGTCACCTCGGACGCGCATGCGATTCTCAATTGAGTCACTGGTTCGCCGCAAAGCTCAGCGGCTACATAGAGTGCGCAGGCTGCTAACGGGACTGGTTTCTTGCTGATCAATACCTGATCGTCTTTTACTCGCAAAAGTATTTCAATCGCTTTCCTTTCGATTTTTCCATTCAATCCAGCTTTCGCAGCAATTCGCGAGACAAAAGAGGAAGCATCGGATGACGTGGAACGAATCTTCAGTTCATTCATCAGAAAGTTGTAGTAATGGTGGACGCTCTTGGAATTCATTTCTTTCGTCACTTGCTCAATTTCGTGAACTGATCGTGCGATTCCGAGTTCTTGGAGGGCCACATACACAGAGGCAAGTGCAAGATCTGCGATTGATTTTCTTCTTGTAACTCCGCCTTCGTTACACTTCCGATAGATTTCGTACGCTACGTCGCCAACAGCATCACCTACGCCGAGCATCTCAGTTGCGCGTCTGATAGTGTCTATCGCCTTTGACAAACTCTTTCTCTTGGGCTCTCCGTAGATAGTAAGATTGTTCAGTTTCCGAAGTCTGGATAGTTCATAACTATCGCGGATTCCGTTTCCGTGGGCATCAAAATTTTTGCTGCCAATAACTGTCGGAAGGTCGATATCATATGTCATGCTAGACGCCGATTCCGCGGCGTCAGGCCTGACATTCAGTCCGAATGATCGCGAGCTCGAAGAAAATCCAAAATGAGTGCCCACGTTCTCGCTTACCATTCCGCATGAGCAACAGACTCTCTCGTCTGCGTCAGGATCATAAACTAATCTCCCTCGACAAAATTTGCAAAGAGCAGAATCAGTTTCGTATACTGTTTCTTGAGTACTTAACATGTAGCATGGCCAATGTGCTCGCTTTCCTTAAAATCATTGTGCAGGAGTTTTTAGTAAGTATCTAGTCTCTCAATTGTTAGGAAGAATGTTTACGCCTCGACAGATTCCTGCAAGTGGCAGCAACTCGGATACACGATTTGTTTGGAGAAAGGTTTGGGCGTTTACTCAATAAGACCCCATGACTGCGCCGAGCGAAGTGTCACCTGTGAGGGCCTCTCAATCCCTAGAACCGGATCAACCCAACCCTACAGACAATGAACTAAAGGAAAACTGGACTCGCCTGACAGCATGCAATAACCGCCAGGCGCTCCTTTTGAAGAAGGCATGGGTGCTACTAGTGCATTACCTCTAAGGGTTTCTGACTAAAACTTGCTTCAACATTGTGGTGTTGTGGGTTATTACTCTCTTCTAAAGATATGATTTCATTTATTTCTTCATAGGCATTCAAGTAGCGCAAACCTTTGGTAGTAAGCCTATAGACTTGTAATCCGTCGTCGTAAACAAGGAGATCTCTTTCTAGCGCGAAAGTTAGGTACTCCTTGAGCTGGGCGTAAGAGAGATAAGCACCGTACATGAGTCTGGTCTTCGTGGCTCCTCTCATTGAAGATTTCAAAACCATGGCAAGTATTTCCATTCTGGATCGGTATTTCATGGGCCTTTGCTTGGATGTGGGCGTAATTAAAGACTCGATACGATTATCGAATCCGAGAATCAAGACTGGAAAGCAGTCAAGTAGGCGGGACTTCACATCATACAATTGCCTTGCTCGTCGAGCAATGTTGATTCATCCATTCCCGAT
>DAIDAB010000158.1 GCA_027310845.1 bacterium
CGAGGGACTGACTGCAATAGCACGACAAGCTGATGAAACGGGTTACAGTCATCTCTTCATTCCAGAGGCGTGGGGACTCGAAGCCTTCTCAACCATTGGATACCTTTTGGCCGTAACAAATAAAATCAAGATCGGAACCGGAGTGATTAACATCTTTTCTCGTTCCGCCGCAACCATTGCAATGAGTTGTGCCACACTGAACCAGTTAGCTCCTGGAAGATTCGTACTAGGGCTTGGAACAAGTGGCCGAGGAGTCGTTCAATCATGGCATGGAATCGAATTCAATAAGCCCTTTGAAAGGACAAGGGAGTACATTGACGTCATCAGAAAGATTCTCAGTGGGGAAGAAGCAAAATATGACGGCAGCATCCTCAAGCTTGACAGATTCAGACTATTCACAAAGCCGCAGGCAAACGAGATCGAAATATTGCTAGGTGCAATAGGGGAGAGGAATCTCGCGTTGTCTGGGCAGATTGCGAGCGGCGCGATTGTGGCCCTCTACCCTTTTTCCAAACTTAGGCAATGTGTCAGAACTGTAAATCAAGCATCAAATGGATTAGGAAAGAAGGTTTTTGCGTACCTGCCTCTCAGGGTTACTCGCTCCCAAGAGGAAGCGATGCTCGCACGCGCTGAGCTGTCTAGATACTTGTCTTTCTATATCTCTTCAATGGGGGACTATTATGCAAAGAATCTCTCCAAGCTCGGTTTTCCCGAACAGGTAGAAAAACTCCGCTCGGTCACTGCAATGCACGGTTCAAAAGAGGCGGCAAATACTATCGCTGAAGAATTCCTAGAAGAGTTTTGTCTTATCGGGACCCCTAAAGAAGTACTTGAGAGAGCAGCAGAGATTCCAGATGGAGTGTATCCAGTATTTGGTGTGAAAGCAACTTCACTCCGCGAAGGTCATGAATCGGCAAAATGGCTAAATGAAATTGCTGCCTCTTCTGCTTCGTAGGCCATGAATCATGGCTAGGTGTTGCAGAAAAACATTCACAAGAGTGTGAAAATGTGGCAGATTCTAATCTCCCATCGCTTCCAGCTTGGATTGACGAATATGTCGCGACGATAAACATTGAGATTTCTCATCTCTACAAGGGAGTGAGACCATTGGAAACTGTTGTAATGGAAGCCCTTTCCACCAGAGGAAAGAGAGTCAGGGCCATTGTGGCACTGCTCTGGTGCGAAGCAGTTTCAGGAAACTTTGAGCAGGCAATTCCAATTGCGGTTGCCTACGAGCTCGCCCATGCTGCAGCGCTAGTTCAGGATGATATCATTGATGGCTCGGCTACTAGACGCGGTCAAGGGTCAATAGTAGGCAAGTATGGAATCCCAAAGGCAATACTCACTTCAAACATGCTTCTTTTCCAAGTTCCAAAGAAGCTTGCGGAATATGCAGCGATGAAAACAAGCAGCGCTACCCTTGGCAGACTATTTGACATGCTTGGTGAATCGTACGGGGCAGCGACTCTGGGAGAATTCCTCGACTTGGAGATGGTAAGAGCAAACAACCTGTCTGAAATAGATTACGAGCAAATGATTAGATTGAAAACGGGCGCTCTGATTGGCGCCTCATCAGCAAGTGGTGCGATAATAGGTGGTGGAGACACAATAGGTGAGAGCATTTTGGATGATGCTTACCGATTTGGCGAACTTCTTGGAATGGCGTACCAAGTCCAAGACGACCTCCTAGATCTCTTAGGGAACGAGACTCTGCTCGGAAAGCCCTCTTTCACTGACCTAAAGAGCGGTAAAAGAAATCTTGTGTTGATTCACACTCTGAAGAACTGTAGTGAAGATGAACGCGCATTCATAGCAGGTCTCATTGGAAAAGGCAGTTATGAAGCCGAGCAGATTGAGAGAGCGAGAGCTCTCTTCGCGAAATACGGATCTATCGAACATGCTCGGAAAGTTTCTCTGGAATACACATCGAGAGCAAAAGAGCTGCTCTCCAAACTGGACCGCTCGAAGGCGATAGACAGGCTCGACGAGCTCTGCGATTATTTGTCTAACAGAAACTACTAGAGGCTATACACTGTGAATCAAAAGCCTTAATCAGGAGCTGAAAGGTGCGAGGGGTGGGATTTGAACCCACGAACCCCTAAGGGACGGGATGCCCTATCACTTGTTAAGCCTGTTCGATTCATAACCTCTGCCCTATGGACAGAGGTGATCTTAAGTGTCGCGCAAATATCTTGGCTTTTGCCCCGCGCAATTGACCAGGCTCTGCAACCCTCGCCTGCTTAACGACAGCACGTGGGATCGTACAAAAGGAATTCCCTGTCGTTCTGGAAGCCAGCAACCAAGCTGTATGCAAACATAGCTGAGAGTATGTCAATCACGCTTCAGCATTCTTCGATGGTAGGACAGCAGCGAGTCCTATTCAGAAGTTCTTGTCTTCCTGGGGAATCTCATCTTCTTTTCTCGCGAGTATCTCTTCAAGCAAAACCACGGTTCTCCTGATGTTTCTGAGGGGGACAAGTGGATCGTATCCTATCACAGCATGCCCTTTCGAGAATTCAGATAAAGGATGCTTGTCCGAATACTGTTTGTTCACAACCAGCAGTTCGATTATTTTTTCAGAACTCAGTTTCTCGAGCTCAGCCTTCCAACCGTGATAGTATCTTCCTTTTTCGTCTACTAGGGTGATTCTTTCGTCCCCGGAGCTCTCTCTGTAGTTCTTGGACCAGAACTCTTTTGCATCAACTTCGTACTTTGCTTTTCCCTGCGAAATCTTCTTGCTGTATGAGGTTATAGCTCTCGTGACCTGAGCAGATGTCAGGTTGAACGCGGAGGCAATCTCATCCTTTCTAACCTTGTTCTCGAAGAGGTAGAAGCAAGCCTCTTCGATATAATCATCGACCAACTCAATCTGATTGGATCTTGAAATCCATTGAAATAAAAAGAGTTGCCGTTACTCAATAGAGTCCTTTGGAGGCTCTCATGTGTGTATATTCTTGACCGTGAACCCAAGAGAAAACATGCCGCCACCGCAGCAAAAGAAGGCGCGAAGATTTTATAGAAAGCGGAGCTCCATTTGCGCCCATGCCGGAGAACGAAGAGAATTACAGAAAACTCTCTAAGAAAGAGATAGGCCAAGAGATTAGAAAAATCAAGGGCTGGAGAATCGTAAAGGGAAAGATTCAGCGCAACTTCGAATTTGCCGACTTCAACCAGGCCTTTGGCTTTATGACACGCGTCGCCCTTGAAGTTGAAAAGATGAATCACCATCCAGAGTGGTTCAATGTCTACAACAGGGTAAGAATTGATCTTGTTACTCACGATGTAGGTGGGCTTTCAAATTTCGACTTTCGCTTGGCAGAGATAATCAACCGCATTGCAGCCAAAAGCAGATAGTGAAGATATTCTCAGCCACTTGTTTTGAACTTTAGCACATGTTCTTCATGGGGATATCCTTGTTTCATATTTGCACAAGAAAATCTACTTTCGATCGAGATACTATCATAATCAGCGGTGTAATCATCCTCTGATTGCCTTAAAGTAAGACTTATCTTAATGCGTCTCTAGGATGTATGGCCAGTTAGCTCGCGGCTCGACAAATTATGCAAAGATCGGAAGACTATTCAAAGCTTAGCGAGGACATACTCAACGTTGACTCTCGAATACTTGCAGTGGACATTGTCGATTACAGTGGAGATTTTCTTGCTCGCGCTATCAGGCCCACCGTCAAAGACGTTCTTGGTGCTGATAGGAATCTGGCCAGGAGATGGGCCGCTTGGTCTACGCTCCTAGTAGGCCTTTCCAAGCAGTTTGACGATGTGCTTTCGGAAACAGAATTCATAGTGATTGGGAGGAAGAATTTCAAAAGACTTCTGATTCCGCTCCCCGCTAGAGACATCGTCGTTTCTCTCGTTCTAGTAAGGTCGACTGAGACCTCCGAAATCAACGATCGGATCAGAAGTTTCATAGTGCCGAGTTCTCACAATAGCTAGTTGCATCTTGGAATCGGACAATCGTCGACCAAAGTTTCAATGACTTGATTGTCCAGCGCATCGAAGACGAGGTCGATTCCATGGCAAGTCAACATTCGAATGGAATTAGGGAATTCGTAACCTTAGTCAATCTTTTGAAGAGTGACATTTCGCCCGATCAATTCGATTACGTTTCAGCAGATCGTGTTCGGAGCATCTGAGAGTTTACAAGGGACATCAAAATAGCAAAGGAGATCTAACTAAGATTCAAGCATCAGTCCAAGGCAATCAGCGCCTAAATTGCAGGACGGCCGTTTAGTACGTGCGTAGTTTAAGTTTCTAACAAGCAGCTCGCAACTTCTAGCGCATACGTTCCGAAGCAATAGATCTCAGTTTGTTATTGGGGAAGCATTGTTTTGGAGATCCGTATTCCGCATTAGTTTCGCTTTCCGAGGCTCTTATTTCTAATTACAAGCATAGCTGCCATAGATATCCCTGCAACCAAGACTATTCCAAATGGGAATTCTGGTACTCCCTGAATCGGCCTAGTGGTTGTCATTGAAGTCGTCGACGATACCGCAGTGTTTGTTTGAGTGGTTCCAACGACAACTGTCGCAGCCGTATTCGTACTCGTGGTGGTTGAGGCGCTTGTTGCAGGTGTAGTGGAAGTTGTCTTAGATGTGCTCGTCATAGTTGAAGTAGTCATCTGTGTTGTTTGGCCTGTTTGGATGCCACCAGGAGTCGTGTTGGTCGTAGTAATCTTTGACGTTGAAGATGTGGATGGTGGAGGCGCTGAAGGAGGAGTTGCCCCGAATGGATGTACCATTACGATGAGAACTAGAAGAATTGCTATTACCGCTATTGTCACGTAACTTGCAAACATATACGATCTTGTGAATTTCTTACTTTGACTCATTGTTGAATGTAACACTTGCCCTCGAGTTGGAATCTGTACCCGGAATTCGTGCCTTTTCCCCGCAATCTTAGTAATGGCGTTCATGCACCTTAAAACCATAATGAATTTAAAACCAAAGCAGATGAATCCAGAATCTATTGCAACTAGTCTAGAACAACAGATTCTTAACCCCAGTTTCCATTGGGGGCCAAATGTCAT